>CAYNDN010000259.1:0-7074 GCA_964395075.1 uncultured Lentimicrobiaceae bacterium
ATGGTGTAGCCTTTTTTGGCCACCCGCAGCGAGACAATGAAATCATCCAGCAGCGTGTCGCCTTCTACGTGTTGATACAGATCGGTGCGAATAGCAAACAACTCGCCGGCAGCGCCTACAACGGAATACAGCTCGGCATCCCATTTTTTCAGGGTCGATTCATATTTCCAGTAAATGCCCTCGGTTCCGGCGGCTGAATCGCTTTCTTTTTGACGAACCCGCTTTTCACCAGACACGCAGCCTACTTTCGGGTCGCTGAACAGGTTTACAATTCTCCGAACGGATTCTTTCCCAAGCATGGTGTTGCCATCCGAGAAAATTACGATGGGCGATTTCACAAACTCCATCCCCCTGTTCATGGCTGCGATTTTTCCGGCACGCTCATCTTTATGATGAACTTCCACGCCCTCATATTTTCTCAGTAAGTCAGGGGTTCCATCATCCGAGCCATCGGTGCACCATACATGTTTCACTTTTTCCGGTGGATATTCTAAGGATTTTGAGTTCTTAACTTTTTGATCTACATAATCTTTTTCGTTGTAGGCAGCACAAAACAGGGTGACCTCGGGTTCGTAGGAAGGATCTATTTTCCGTTTGTTTAGCCCCAGCATCCGCTTGATGCGAACCAAAAAGAAAAGTAAAATACCATATCCGATGTAAGCATAGAAAATGATAAATAGAAAAACCCAGAATAAAATTGCGATTGTTGTCATAGTTAAAATTGGTTGATTTGTCAATGATTAAAGTTATTGTTTTGGGGATTGGTTCACTTTTTCCCATTTTCCGGTTTCGTGGTTGAACTGTTTCACAATTTTTGCCGGATTACCCACCGCTACACTGAAGGGTGGGATATCTTTTGTTACAACACTTCCAGCACCCACCTGAACACGCTTGCCAATTCGCACACCTGCAACCACAACAGAGTTAGCTCCGATGTGTGCTTCATCTTCAATTACTGTTGGCCTGATGGTTAATGGCTGAACGCTTGAATTTTTCGATCCATCTTCATATCCATGATTAAATCCGGCTACAAATACATGCTGCCCTAAGCCTGAACCATGTCCCATAGTAACTGGCCCAATGATCACTGAACCGATTCCAACACGTACCCTGTCTCCAAGAATCACATCACCTGAGCCATTATTCACGGTGGTAAAATCCTCAATGGTAGTTAGTTTACCTATCTCAAATCTGTTCCAGGGGAAAACATCAACCCTGGATCTTCTTCTAATTGTTGCTCCTTTACCTTTTTTATGAAAGAATGGGTTCACAAACCAACGAATATACCAGCGAGGCCGAGGGTTTCGCTTGGGCGTTATCAGCCAGATCACAAACTTTTTAACCTTTGGATTTGATTTAATTTTCTGAATCATAGCTATAAATCTTTAAGGGCAAATTTGCTATTGTACCAGTATTTTTTTGGATCTTCAATTCCATATGCCTTACGCACCCCGCCATGACTATCCTGAAGGTATTCCAAACCGGCTCCGGCGTTCATTTCAATAACTGCAGGCCCTGTTTCGGTATATGCTATATCCCAACCAATAAATTTTATGGAATCAATTTTTTGTGCTGTTGTTATGATGAAATCCCTGACCTCTTTCCATTGTGGAAAAACATATCGATCAAATACAAAACCAGTATCCGGATGTTTATCCATGGTTTTGCCCAGGCCGGTATGCCCCAATGAGTTAAATGCACCTGTTTCCGGATTGATTTTGCAAACCAGCCCTGCCTGGCTTGCGTTGTCTAATTGGTTACCGCCCTGGCCCATACGCAACATTGCGAACAAGATTTTTGTCCGTCCGTTTTCCAGAGACGTCATGATCCTGAAAGTATTCACCGAATTGGGGTAAATTGCATTGAGCAGTTCATGCTGCTTTAGTCCTTCCTGCAAAATATAATCTTCTTTGGAGCCGATCAGATGTTCGATGTATTCAGCGGAAATGGGTTTATTTTCACCATCTACATACTTTTCCTTTTTGTTAAAAACAACAATTCCCCTGCCACCCAGGCCTTGGGTAGGTTTCAGGAATAGTTTTTCGGCCTTTGTCCGGGCAATGATTTTTTCTGCTTCATCGCCTGAAATGATATCCTTGGCTTGGTTGTAGAAAACGCCGTTTTTATATTGTAGCAGTAAAACGGGCTGATGCACCTTGTATGATTCGAGTACCCGGTAGGTAAGCTCTTTATCTTCGGTAACGATGCCATAATCTTTAAAGAACTTTGGGAAAAAGAGATAATAAGCAAAGTAATTTGGAATGTAATCTTTCATTTCCGATAGACTTAGCTTGCAGGTATTTTTATAGAATCCATATCTGATATATTGGAAAGGATAGCAGCCCCAGTATTTTTGAAGTGCTTTCATTTCCCGTTTTTGCACCGAAGCGGGTTTCTTATCCTGATAATTATTGAAGTGCTTAATTTCAACTTCATAATGTTTTCGGTAGTGATTTCGCAAATTCTTTTCTGAAAGGAATTTCCAATACCGATACAATTTACTTTTTATGCTCATTTCGATCCTTTTTTTGAAATATAATCATACATTAACTCAACACATGTGGTCCAACTGTGCAAATGACCCACTTCCATACGTTTTGTTCTCAATTCATCATTGTCCTCTCCAAGGGCTTTGTCAATCAACTCCACGTAATCTTCTTTGGTTTTGGCAAGATAAACTGATTCTTTGAAATATTCCATGGCGCGTGTCCAGGTTCCGAGTGTGGCAATACCCATGGCAAGATATTCGTCAATTTTGCGGGGATAATTACCCATGGTAGCTTTGGTTAAACGCTGAGGGTTTATTGCAATATCGAAAGCTTTGATATATGCTGGCAAAGTTTCAGGAGGTTTGGGTCCAAGGAATATAACATTTTTCATATTATGCAAGGCGGAACTTTTAAAAGTATCATCCTCAGGGCCAACCAAAACCACGTTGTAATCGGGCCTTTGGTTGGCGATGTGTTCTATAACATCAATATCTAGCCGCTTGGATGAGAGATATCCAACGTAACCTATGATTGGTTTTTTGATGTTTGTCATCTCTTCTGCAATTTCAACTTTGTTTGACTGATAAAGGGCTGTATCGCATCCCTGGCCAACCATGTAGCTTTCCTTATTAAATTCGCGTGCACGCTCCTCATAAAGCAGTGAGTTGGTAAAAACCAGATCTGCCTTTGCAATGAGTTTTGGTTCCAGCACTTTACCATGTTTGTTCCAGTACTTTACATTTTGCAGGTTATCACGGATATAATAAATGTACAGATCAGGTTTGAGCATCTCCTTGAGATGAAATCCTAAAAACATGTGCTGATCGTTAAAGAGGATGAAATCTTTGAAATTCAATTCGGCAATCGCCTTTTTTACCTCCAGGGCTATTTTCCGGCTGTTGAGCCTGTTGAAATAGGAGAAAAGGCCGGTTGATGGCAAAAAGTTTATTGAATGGATAAAAACAGGTGGTGCAAAAGTCCATAAGTTATCATCAATTTTTTTCAGCGCTTTTGAGGGATCTTTATTCACCTCGATCCGGTTTTTGACCTGTTGTGAATCGGGGTTATTCTTTGCAGTGTGTTTACTTATCGGGTTATTGATGTACAGCACCCGGTTATGCTTCGAAAATTCTGCTGCAATATCCTTGCAATTACTGCCAATTTCGATATCCCACGGTTGGATACCAACAACTATAATATCTCTGTTTTCCAGTTTCATTTTACCTCCTGTTTCTTATTATCATACAATTGTTTATAGATTTCAAGCACATTTGCAGCCATGGTTGTCCACGAAAACTTTGCTGCCTGCTCAAACCCTCCGGCAATGATTTCATTCCTGTTTATCGTTCCTTCAGCCAATCCTATCATGGCATCACAGATTTCTCCGGGATTATAAGGATCCACCAAAACAGCTTTCCCTCCCGATACTTCAGGCATGGAGGAGGTTGTGGAAGTAATAACCGGAACTCCGCATTTTTGAGCCTCCACTATTGGAATGCCAAAGCTTTCGCGCAGTGAGGGATAAAGGAAAAATTCGCTTTGACATAATATTGCCGGCAAATCATAATTGACGATATATCCCGGCAGGTGGATGTGCTGCTCCAGGTCGGGATGACCAATGTTATTGAGTAGTTTTCGCAAGCTGGAAAGATCGTAATCAGTCATGACCAGTTTAAAAAACTTTTTATCCCGGTAAATCATTTCAGAGAATGCCTTGATCACACCCATCACATTTTTTTTTGGGGCGGTATTTCCAAAAAACAGTACAAACTTATCAGGAAGGTTATAGCGTTCTTTTACCCGCTGTAAATCCTTTACGTCTGTTACTGGTTTAAAGTGTTTGCTAACGCCGTTGTAAACAACCTGTACCTTGTTTGGCCGGCTTTCCTGCCAAAAATGATTGTTGATCCTTTTGCGTTCGTAATGTGATACCGTGATGATTTTGTCGGCTCTGCCAACTACACGTTTTACAATGAATTTTCTGTAGATATTCCCAAATCGCTGATAGTTTGAGGCCTGGCTAAATAGAATTTCCAAATACGTTTTCTCAAGATAAATAATATCGTGCAGGGTGATGAGTAACGGCATTTTTGGATTCAATGGTGCGGTATTGCTTGTGCAGTGTAGTATGTCGCACCCATCTTTTTTGGCAGCGGCAGGAAGCAGAAATTGTTCCCAAACCGAAAATGAGGCCCCATCAAGTTCAACAATGTGAAAGTTTTCAGTTGAATCGATGCAATCACTGTCGGTATCCGGACGCACGTAGATAAAATATTCGTTTTCGTGATCGAGTTTTTGGAGTTCCCTGATCAACTCCAAAGTAACGATCTCCATACCGTGCTTTTTTTGTCTGAAAAGTCGTTGAGCTTCTATCCCAATTTTCATCCTTTTGCCTCTCTGATTAAAATCATTTATATGTAATCATTCGACGTTTCGGCTGATTTGCTGTTGAAGTGTTCATCCCACCAAACGGTGAGCGCCAGCAAATTAAAGAGTCTGAAGTCCATGCTTTGCTGATGCCAGAACCATGTTTGCGGATTTTGAAACGTTTTTTCATAATTCAAAAGAAATTCTTCCAATTTGATTTTTTCGAATATCTCAGCATACAATTTCGATTTTCTGATGATGTCATAAATCCTGTTTCTGCGCTCATCATCTTTAAAAAAGATATTTAGCGGAGCAAAGCCACCCTGTTTTTTGCGGTGGGTGATTTCGCGGGGAAGTTTTGGTTCGAGATAGCGCTTATGCAAATATTTTCCTGCGCCATGGCCTTTTGCAATTTCTTTTTCGGTGCCCGAAAACCTGAATTCACGCGGGAGTTGAAAAATAAAATTGATGCTATCCTTATCCATATAGGGGAAACTGAGGTGCTGATTGAACATCCGGGCCATGTTTGAAGCTTTGAAGATGATCAGGCTGTTCCCATCGTGCATATAATCTTTAAAATAAGTGTGGGCTTTAAAGAGGTCGTCGAAACTATGAGCTTGCACACCGTTTATTTTAAGTGCATCCGTGATAAACTTTTCAGGTTTGATTTTCAAAAGGTTGTTGATCTCTTTTCCCGAAAATCCGAATGCCGTGTAATTGGAGCAGTTGAGTATTCGGTTGTTATGAAAATGAACCCTCGAAAATAATTTATTGTTCGATCCTGCCACCATTCCTGAGAGCAGGCTCTGAAACGGCGAAAGCATAAACTTGCGTGTATAATGGTGCAGCGCAATTTGTTGGATTGCTGTACCATAGACCTGGTCGTTGCCGTCTCCTCCAAGAATTACATCATTGTTATCCTGGTTCACGCGTTTCATCACACAATAATTCACCATCACGCCATTTTCCTGGAAGGGATGCCCGAGGAATGACATAATTTGGGGTAATTCGTCAATCTCAGAACCATCTATCTCGTAATCTGTGAAGTTGATATTAAAGCGCTCTGCAAGCAAACGGGCAAGGGGTAGCTCCGACCAGGCATCGTTTTTAAAACCAATGGAATAGCCGTTAACCTGATTATCATACATACCCCTTAAAGCTGCAACATTCCCACCCGAGTCGTAGCCTCCACTCATGAGCAATGCTATATTGCTTTTGTTCTTGATTCTGCGCTTGATCGCTTCAATATGAAGCCTTTCAAGTTCTTCTACTGCCTCCTTTTCATCAATTTTAAGGCTCGCATACAGCTTTTCATATTTTGAATAAGGCAGCAGCGACCCGGTGGTTAAATTGTATCCCTTAAATGTAAGATATTCTCCGGGAGCCAGCATTTTCACGCCCTTTATCAAACTTTCAGGTGCAAGGGGCGTGCCGAGGTGGAGGAATTTGGCAAGGCTGTTTTCATCGAGGCTGAAGTTGAAACCATCAATTTTTTTAAAATCATCAATATTGTTGCTGAAAAACCCTTCGGAATAATAAACCGGAAGACCAGCACCAACGGCATCACGCCCGATAAAGATTTGATCCTGTTCAACGATGATGTATGTAAATTCTCCATAAAATTCTGTTATCCCATCAGTCCCTTTTTGCTTATAAGCCTGAAACACCAATTCAGCAGGGTTTTCATATTCACCAAGGTTTAACTCCTTTGCAGTTTTTGGTAAATCGTAAAATTGTCCCCAGGTTAAACAGTATTCATTCTTTTCCAGAAAACTGAAACCGCCTTCAACATGTATCATGTTGGGCAGTTCACTGTTTTTATATTTGTTTACACCTTTGTTTTCGACTCCCTTAGGACTGAAAGCACCAAAAAAATTTGTTTTCATAGCTCATGTATTTATTGTTATTTTTTGGAATCTGTTGTGTGTGAATGTGTGGTGTGAATGAAGGTTTTATTTGCTCCCTTGATTTTCAGGAGAGAACCAACCATAAGAATGAAAATTTTGGGAATGCCGATTATGGCCTTAAGCAATTGTTTGTTCCAGAATTTTCCGGGGATAGAAAGGAACATCGAAAAGCTGACCATGATCAATAAAGTTGCCCAGTAAACCGTGTAAGCATCTCTGATGAAGATTATGGAAATCAGCCCCAATATCCATGACATGCCCAATAAAAGTACTCTTGGCGGCTGCATTTGCTGGAATGATTTAAAAAAGAA
>CAYNDN010000260.1:0-7069 GCA_964395075.1 uncultured Lentimicrobiaceae bacterium
GCGGCGTTCCGGGAGCTACGCCTTCAAGGTAAGCACTTACCTGTGTAAGTGTATCTCCTGCTTCACGAACGGCAGCACCTTTTACTTCGCCATTAGCCAAAACGGCAATTTCCTGTATGTCGCTGGTGCTGTCGGTTTCTACGAAAAGCGGCAGGTAGTCGGCCTGTTCTTCGTAATCATAATATGTTGTTTGCAGGGCCATCATCTCTTCGGCAGCGGTTTGTGGCTGGTTCCAAACCAGGGTACATGGTTGGTTTACAGAAATCTTTACCATGTCGCCGTATTTGATGGGTGTAACATTGCCCTTATACTTCCATTCCGGGTCGCCGCTGATATCATGGATCATGGCCCAGTATTGTGCCTTGATCTGGGTAACATGCTGCAACACACCGGCAGGTATGGCATCCAGCGGCATTTGTGCATCTTCGATAAAATAGCCTACCCAGGTTTCTCCTACACCAAGGGCAATGGGGGTATCCGGGTCCAATATGGCACCATAAAGGTCTATTTTTGGAGCCTCATCATCGCTCAGGATATCAAGGTCAAGTTGGTAGCCGTCTGTGCTTCTTACTTCAGTTAATTGACCTGTCCAGTTGGGGCTGTTCCAAAATAGCTCCCCATTAGATTGATCATTCAGCTCCAATTCCACATCGGGGAAATAGTTTATGGTGCTTAGTACCGGTATTACCTCGGCCGGATCATTATCGGCGCGCTCTAAGCGGGGGAATGAGAGCCAGTTCCAGCCTGTTTGCAGGCCGAGGCGGTCGGTGAAACATGCAATTTCGCTAATATTGCTATACGGGGTATTGTTGGAATATAAACCATTGTTTTCTTTGTCTAAAGCCAGCGAAGGGGCAATGGCGTCATCACTTTGTATGTATGTAAAACTTTTATAATACGTATAAAACAAACCTGTGCCAATGGTGTGTACTATCTGGTCAGTATAGCAATCCAATACATCTAGTTTTATAGTACGCTCACTGTTTTCGGTGTTGAACATATATATCTGGTCGTTCAAATGATTGTAGAGCACATCATAAATATTGTCGGTAATGATTTCACTTTGGGCAACAAAATCTTTTAGTATGATAGTGTGTGTATCGGAGAAAGCGTATTGCTTATTGGTGCTCTCAACAGCAATCATTTTGTCGTATAATTCAGTTTGATAGGTAGTATTATGGGTACTTAAAAGGAAGTAATCTGAGAGTCTGTATTTCTGTATCACCCCATCTCCGCACCCAACATAAAACACGCCTTCTGTTCCATCGATTGCTATCGAATGAGGAGTGGAGTTCATACCCGTCAATCCGGTATTGATCCAGGTGTTATTATCGCAATCCAACACATAAATGGACTTTGAACATTTACTTATGATGAAAATCCGTTGTAGTGATGTGGTAGCGTAATATGCAATGTCGCCATAGCAAGCTGCGTTGCTGGGAATATCCACGGTTTCGATTACCCCGTTTTCATCGATAATGTAAAGTCGTCTCCGTGAAGTTGTTTCATCCACCATACAAACGTATGTTTTTTGGTTGGGTGCCGAAAATATTTTTTTTATGTTGTAGTCGAGGGGTATGGGAGCGGCCAAAAAACTGTTGGTGGCCAGGTTAAATACACAAGCATACCCAACCCTGTTAACATCGTTGCCGGCAACAAAAACATAATTATCAGCCTGGTTGCAGGTAACATCCACAACATTTATGGGTATTGGCAAGGTATAGCCTTGTTCCATGGTTCTGTTGTTCATATTGTAAACCCACAGGCTGCTTGTAAAATTTGACTTTGTTGCTGCAATAAAAAGTTTGCCGGCCATGTTTTTGGTGCAGCTCCCGATAATATAGTTTCCGATGTCAATCGTTTCAGGGGTAGTGAACACGTCATCAAAAAATAGGGCATTACCCGTTGAGTTTTGAACTGATAGGATATTTACGGGGGATGTATGGTTTGTTTCGAGATTATTACAGAAACCACCATCAGTATTGACCTGGGTAATGTTGTTCGCTAATCCACATATCGACAAAATAATGTCCTCACCACCGGCATAAATGGTGTTATTGGTGGTGCAATATGATAACCCCAGCAGGTTTTCATAATTATAAGTTTGAGAAACTTGAAGTTCAATAGGTTCCGGGCCTCCAATATCAATAATTCTAATCCCCGCCTCCTCAAATTGGTTTTTGCCAATACAATACAACTTGTTGTTTGTGGGGTTATGTTCTATTCTCCTTATGTTTTTTACTGATGTGGTGATGCTATATTCACTTATGGGCTGAGTAAAGATGTAGTAATACAACGAAAATTGGTTATCGGTTCCTGAGTATAATTTTTCATCAGGCGTATAATAAAGCGAAAGATGGGTTTTGCCAGTCCCGAAAGAATTTGGTACCGTTGACAGGTCGGATGTTGCAAATTCTAAAATACCATTTACGGTTGCAGCATAAAGCTTGGTGCCAGCATTGTTGCAACAGATATCGTTTATGCCAAATTTGGAAATAGCACTTGATGTTTCCAAATCATTTTGCCCGTCAATTTTGCCAACCCTGTTGATACCACTTCCGGTAGAAACAAACCAGTATGCCCTATTTGTTTGCTGGTGATAAATTACAGACGATTTTATAAGTTCCTGTAATGGAATTCCCACATCAATTGTTGTAATTATTGTGTGAGTGAGTAGATCGATAATAACAATTTTTGCATCTTCAGTTGCGCAATACAGTTTACTAAATTGCGGATTCAGGGCAATTTTATTTTCGGCAATTAAATTTTGCCCTTGTTCATTTAACCTGTCAACGTTGGAAATGATAATTTCCCCAGTTTTTTGATGCGTTGTGCCATCAACCATTATTACTTTTCGGCCTGCATACACATAAAAGGTGTTGTTGGCAGGGTTGTAAACCGCATCCTGTGGGAAGCAGCCGCCAAATGTATCCGGCACATCGATGTTCCCGATCAGCGGTTCGATACCATTCCCCGAAGGTTCGCCCGGGCTTGCTACTGCCCCTGTTATCCAGTCGTAGGGCTGATCCAGCATCAGGTATTTCCCGTAAAAGGAAGAATCTTCCGTATGGATTGTTACCATTGCCCGATTGTTCAACAGCGTGTCGATTGTTGTAATAATCACAGGCTGTTGTGAAAAAGCAGTGCTATAAACTATCGTAAACAGTACTGCGAATATGCTGTTTTTTAAAAATTTCATTATTGTAAGAATTAAGTTTTGATGTTGATAACTAAAAGGTTAAAAATGTAATTGCGGGTTCCATGTGCATTGCAAATTTAATTATTTCATAATGATGAAACCCGGTTATGACCCGGAGGTATGTCCGCATTGGTGGGGTGAGGGCATATTAGGGGGAAATAATAACCTGTAAAACCCATCTGTTCGCCGAGGGGTGCCCTGGGAAAAAATTTCAATCCGCTGGTTGCTTCTTTCTCTTCTCTTCTCTTCTGTCCTTCCATTTATGCCCCCTAACCTGCAGCGGAAGCCGGATGGCCGGCATTTGGCAGGTAAAATATAAAGCAGTGAATGGCCTTAGCAATGCAGCAGGGAACTGGTGAAATCCGGGCAGGTATTTTTTGATAGCAACCATTCGGGATATTGATGATAAATTTGAAGGGCAATAATATGAAAGATTTCCTGTGAATACAACATAATTTTTGATTTTAACAGGTTACATGATGATTAGAAAGCCAGCATTTAAGGATTTATCAGCCACAGTTTTTAATATTATAATTTAGTATATGTGTTTGCTTTTTGAAATGAGTTGTTGTATTTTCGTTTCCCCAACTATTAAAGGCAAATGATTTGAACAACTTAAACTAAATTTTTATGAAACAATTCATTGGATTTTTCGCAACTATTGCTGTCCTGATGCTTTTTGCTACCTGCAGAAAAGATACGAACACAAACGACCCTGATCCAAATCCGGGCGATACTACAAAACACATGGCCGATCTCGTGATTCCTGTTGATTTCACGTTTGAAACTTCTCAAACGATGCAGATTAACATCAGTGATTTTAAATCATCAAGGGCAGAGGGCGATATAAAATATGAGGTTTACCTGTACGATTCGCAGGGTATCGAAATTGACGCCACCAGTGCCGGCGATGATGGTGATCCGTTAACACAAACGGGTTCTGTTGTGGATATCATGAATAACCTCAATGCCATTAAAATTACGCCCAACCCAAGTTTTGACCTGGATATCACCATACCAGGCTATTACGATTCATTGTTCATCACCCGTAACGATCTGGGGCATTATACAACCATGCTTTTACCCATCACAGGACAAACCATGACTGTAAGCTTTCCATATGAAAGTCACCCTCAAAGCCAAAGCTACAGAGGAAAAGATGATCCAACAGATATCCTTTACGCCGTAAACAGCCTGCGGGAGATGTATAAGATAAATCCGCTTACGGGAGAAGTAGAGTACCTGCCAGACCTTCCATCCAGTTCAGGAGGAAGCTGGGCATGTGCTATCGATCCGGTTGAGGAAGTGCTCTATACCATTGGTATCAGCTACCCCTATAATTTGTATGCTTTTGACCTCATTACTGAAGATTGGGAAGTAAGAGGCCCTACGCGCTACCAGGGTCCTAGGCTGGGGTATAATATTGATGATGGTATGCTTTATTATTCATTTGCCTACTGGATGTTGCTGATCAATCCGGAGAATGGCAATATGGTCTCATACTATCGCATCTATGGCCTTGACGACCTGGATGGTGGTGATGTGTGCTTTGCCGACAATGGAACCATGTTTATCTCAAGCGAATCAGGATTGTATAAATGTAGTTTTGGCGATGGAAACTCCATTGATGCGGAGCGCATATCAGCTGAAAACCTCCCAAATTATCCAAACTCCCTCACCTTCGATCAGAATCAGGAACTGTGGTGGGCATCCAATGTTTATAATGATGATTTAAACAAATGGGAAGGCCGTTCTTTCATTATGGATACGGTAACCGGAGCTTTTGAAGGCCGCTGGACATTTACCGATAATTATATCCACGACCTGGCCACCAAGCCGCTGGACGAAGAAACCATTGAAGAGCAGGATACCGATGGAGATGGCATCATCGACTTTTATGATGAATACCCCAATGACGGCGACAGGGCTTACGACACATACACACCATCAGTTTATGGTTGGGGAAGCTACGCCTTTGAAGACCTCTGGCCCGCCGAAGGCGATTACGATTTTAATGACCTGGTACTCAACTATCGCTATACACATGTTTATAATTCCAGTGATTTGATTGTGGAAACAATCATGCAGTTCAACATTAAAAATATCGGCGGAAGCCTGCACAATGGCTTCGGCATTGAACTGGACATGGAGGAATCTCTTATCGAAAGCGTTACAGGATATTCATTAAGTGATGGAATTGTATCACTCAACGGAAAAGGCCTGGAAAATGGCCAGGATAAGCCGGTGATTATTGTATTTGATGATGCCCATGATGTTGGTAAAGTTGTTGAAAATGACGTTATAATAACAATAACCTACAACAGCCCCATAGCTACTGAATCTTTTGGAGATAAAAATCCATTTATTTTTATCAATGGAAATCGCGGCAAAGAAGTACACCTTGCCAATATGCCCCCCACCACCCTTGTTGATCCACAGTATTTTGGAACAGGAGACGATACCAGCGACCCGGCTACTGGCAGGTATTACAGAACAACCAACAATCTTCCGTGGGCCCTCAACATCATTCATGATTTTGTTTACCCGCAGGAAAAAGTAGCCATCATTAATGGATATACAAAATTTGCTGATTGGGCCGAATCAGGTGGAACGGCCTACAAAGACTGGTACAAAGACCAGTCAGGGTACAGAAACGCATCAAACCTTGTGTATTAACAGGACTTAACATGATGAAAAAATGCCAGGCAGATCAGTCTGGCATTTTTGTATGGTATCACGTCTCCTGATTTTAGATTCAATGATGCAAAACCATATTGCATTAATGATATATTTGCTCCTCAAAATTGAAAACGATAATCCATGCACGAACTTATTCTATTCAGCACCACAGTTTTTATGGGGCTTTTTGCCATCATGAATCCATTTGCCAATACACCCATTTTTATCGGGTTCACCCAAAGCAATACGCCGCAGCAAAAAAGATCAATAGCTTTTAAATCGGTGCTTTATGCTTTCATAATTGTTGGATTGTTTTGTGTAACCGGAAAATTTATTTTCAATCTGTTTGGCATCACATTACCAGCATTTAAAGTTACCGGTGCCATATTGCTGTTTTTGGTTGGCTATAAACTGGTTCAGGGAAAAGAGTCAGAAGTTCATCATCCCGATGATGATGCCAAGGATCGTATCAGGCAGCAGCATGAAGATAACACCATAAACATTGCCATTTCGCCCTTGGCTATTCCTATCCTTGCAGGCCCGGGAACAATAGCCACAGCCATGAATTTTGTTGGTGAGAGCCCCACGATGGCGCACATTTTAATTGTATTGATTTCTTTTTTTGTATTATGTGCAATTACCTATATCATGTTTGTTTACGGCGAAAAACTCGTTCATTTTCTGGGTAATGGTGTTATCAATGTAATTTCAAGAATTATGGGGCTGATACTTGCAGTTATTGCCACACAGATGCTTATTGGAGGTATTCACGGAGCTATTCAGATTTATAATCCCTGATCACAATTCATTATTCATACTTCAAAGAATCGACAGGGTTTTGCAGCGAGGCTTTCACTGACTGCCAGGCTACGGTAGCAAAGGCAAACAATACGGTAAATATCAGGGTTGAAGGGAAAATCCACCAGCCAAATGGTGCCCTGTATGCATAGTTTTCCATCCATCTTTGCATGATGAGCCAGGCAGCAGGCCAGGCCAATATATTGCCGGCCATAACCAGTGAAATATATTGTCGGCCCAAAAGCCATACAATTTCCGCTGCCTCGGCGCCAAATGCTTTACGGATGCCGATCTCTTTCCTGCGCTGATGGGTTATAAATGTGGTGAGTCCAAACAAACCGAGCCCGGCAATGAAAACAGCCAATAATGAAGCCCAGGTGAAGATGCTGCCAA
>CAYNDN010000261.1:0-2967 GCA_964395075.1 uncultured Lentimicrobiaceae bacterium
GGAGAGTTTAAAGGTGGGAATATATTTTGCCCCGTCATTTATGGCGGGGTTAAATGATTAACAAGCAAGAGCTTAATCCTGAAATTGAATTTATCAGGTTTGGTTTCTTTTAATCACCCACGGATATGAAGTTTAAGACAGAATTTAAAAAATGTAAAATGTAAAATTTCAGCATAAACACTGCGTTACTATGCCGTCTTTTGCGACCAATACGTTCTGACAGTTTACTGATGTTTCATTAAAGCAATTTTCATGATAAATTAATACTTCTGAATTTTTACAAACCAAAACTTAAAGGAGTATGATTACATTCAATGCATTGGATCAAGATTATCTGATCGAAGAATTTAAGGGTAATGTTGATACCCATGATTTTGTTTCGATGAAAAAAAGCCAGATTAACCAGACAGATTATTTCAAAGTAAAAGGCATCATGATGGATCTGCGCAAGGCCGATGTTTCGATCACCAAAAAAAAGCTGAAGCAATTTTTTACCTGGCTTACCCGGAACAAAGCCCTACTGGAAAACAAATCCATTGCCATAATCACCCGCACCATGGAACAGTTAAATTTCGGCTACCTGTTTATGGATCATATTTCAGAAAATATGCGCATGGTAAAAATCGAACAATTTTCGTCAAAAAAAGAGGCTTACAAATGGCTGCATGAAAACAGGTAACCACATTTTGTGTGTTAAAATTTATTTTTAAGAAAACCCGGATAGTTGATATGCCGGGTTTTTTTTATGTGTTAGCTCAATTCACAAAAAAAATTCATTGCAGAGTTAAGACAGAAATTTCCTACTTTAGTCGGAAAATTTAAAGGTTATGATTCGCATACTCCTTTTGGCTGTACTATCTGCGTTTTTCCTGAATACGGTTTATCCCGTCAACGGCAATGTTCCTGAGGGAGGCAGGTCATCTTCTATGGCTGGTGCCTCCGTTGCTTTGAGTGATTTTTGGTCGTTACAAAACAACCAGGCAGGCCTGGCATATTACAACCATTTCGCAGCAGGGGCTTACTACGAAAACCGTTTTCTCACCAAAGAACTTAGCCTGAAATCCGGAGGCCTGGTGCTTCCTGTTAAAAGTGGTGTATTTGGCCTCAAGGTATCCTATTTCGGGTATTCGGCTTACAACGAAAGTAAATTCGGGCTGGCCTATGCCCGGAAGCTTGGCGAGCATATTGCCGTAGGTGTTCAGTTGGATTATTTGCTAACTGCTTTTGGGAATGATTACGGAAGAAAAGGTGTTGCCACTTTTGAGATCGGTATCCTCTCAAAAATAAACGACCACCTCAGTCTCGGTGCACATATTTTTAATCCCATCACTGCAAAAATTGCCGAATACGGTGACGAACGAATCCCGGCAGTGATCAGGATTGGTGCCGCATACAGATTTGATGACAAGCTTTTGGCTACCGTTGAAGTTGAAAAAGAAACAGAATTTGATCCCATCACCAAATTCGGCCTCGAATACCGGATCATCCAAGAAATCTATGTAAGAGGAGGCATTGCTTCAAATCCGGGATTGTATTCTTTTGGGTTTGGGGTAAACCTGAAAAACCTGAAACTGGATTTTTCATCCAGTGTGCACCAGGTGTTGGGGTTTTCGCCACAAATTTCGATGACATACCGCTTCAAATAATCCCTGGTTTTGAGAAACTCACCACAACATATTGCATCATTTCGATTTTTTTTCCGGGTTCTCAGCACATGCCTGATTTTTTTTACTTCCGCTAATTTGTTTGCCCAGGAAGAAAAGGTAAGCCTGAAAGATCGTGAAGAGTTGATCAGCCGCATCGAGCAAATTGCCGAAAGATCGGAACAGGAACTGGATTATACTGATTTGATAGATGGATTATATCTGCTTCTCGACCAGCCTGTAAATCTGAATTATGCCTCATTTGAAGAACTCAAACAGCTTTTTTTCCTTTCCGATTTCCAGGCCCACAAACTCATCCAGTACCGGGAGCAGTTTGGCATGTTTGTGAGCATTTATGAATTGCAGTCGATCGAGGGCTACGACAGGGAGTTGATCGGGTTGATGCAGCCGTTTGTGGTCATTTCGCAGGACAGGCCTGAATACAAAACAAAATTTTCGGATGTGTTCAGGTATGGCCGGCATGATATATTTTTGAGGTATTCGCGTGTACTTCAGCAGCAGGCCGGTTACAGAGAACTTTCAGATACGGCCGGAAAGGACAACAAAAATGGTTATTACCTCGGTAGCCCAGACCGGTTATATATGCGCTATGGTTTCAACTACAGGAATAAATTCAGGTTCGGGATTACCGCTGACAAGGATGCCGGCGAAGAATTTTTCACCGGTTCTCAACCCAACGGATTTGATTTTTATTCCGGATTTGCCTGGGCTGCCGATCTGGGGTTTATCAAACAAATTGCTGTTGGGGATTATCATGTGGAATTCGGACAGGGCCTCACTTTATGGACAGGGCTTGCTTTTGGCAAATCTGCCGATGGGGTTACGGTATCAAAAAATCAGCGGCTGATCAGGCCCAATACATCCTCCAACGAAAACCTGTTTTTGAGGGGCGTGGCTGTGACTACCGGAATAAAAAATTTCAATTTCACAGGATTCTATTCATCCAAAAAAGTAGATGCCAACATTGGCGATTACGACACACAAACCCAGGAAATCGCTTTTGTAACTTCCCTTCAGGAAACCGGCTATCACCGCACCAATGCTGAAATGGAAGACAAGGACGCCATACAGGAAACACTTTATGGCGGACACATTGAATTCATCAGGAATACTTTGCGAATTGGTGCCACAGCCTATAAAACCAAATTGGACAAACCGCTGGAGCTTAGCGGACAGCTTTACCAAAAATACAATTTCAGCGGCACTGAAAATCTGAATTTCGGGTTGGATTACAATTTCATCGTTAGCAGATTTAACTTTTTTGGAGAGATTTCGGGAAGCGAAAATGGTGGCCGGGCGTGGC
>CAYNDN010000261.1:2977-7068 GCA_964395075.1 uncultured Lentimicrobiaceae bacterium
GGTTTATTACCGTGATTTTGGGCTGAAATATCAAAACTTATACAGCAACGCCATTGGCGAAAGCAGCACCAACAAAAATGAACGCGGGCTCTATGCCGGGATCAGGGTTGACCTGCACAAAAACTGGCGGTTCACGGGTTATGCTGACTTTTTTAATTTTAACTGGATGCGCTATCGCACCGATTTCCCGACTAAAGGCAAGGAATTGCTCGGACAGTTGGAGTATAACCTGTCGAGAGATGTAAACATGTATTTCAGGTACAGAAGCGACCACAAGCAACAAAATCTGAACACCGGCGAAAACCTCAATAAAGTTGGTAACATCCATAAACAGAGCTTTCGTTTCAATATCGCTTATACAGTTTTGCCATCCGTGATCCTGAAAAACCGCATTGAATATTTACTTTTCGAAAATGTTGAAAACCAGACCTCGAACGGTTTCCTGATCTATCAGGACATTATGTACAGGCCCGAAGACAAGCCTTTCGACCTGACACTGCGTTATGCACTTTTTGACACCGAAGATTACGATGCACGCATTTATGCCTATGAGCATGATGTTTTGTATGCTTTCTCAATCCCGGGGTATTTTTACCAGGGAAGTCGTTTTTATATCCTTGCAAAATGGGAAATCCTGGATAATCTGGATTTCTGGATGCGCTTTTCACATACCCTTTACACAAACCAAACCACTATCAGTTCAGGCTTAGATGAAATTGATGGCAACATGAAATCAGAAATTAAAGCGCAATTGCGGTTCAAATTTTAATTCCGGATTAAAAAAAAGTAATCATTGATATTTATGATTAGAAACTTACAGCTCATATTCTGCCAAATAATGGCAGAATATGAGCTGTAAGTTTCTATTGAATGGTCAGTTTCTGATTGTATTCTGATGTGGCTGTTTTCACTTTTACAAAGTAAATGCCTTTATCCAGGCCCGACATATCAAGGGTCTTATTCAGGCTGCCACCCATAGCACTTGCTGCTTCGGTAAAAACAATACGCCCCGAAATATCAAATATCTCAATGGTAAGATGTCCTGAAATTTCACTTTCTATCGAAAGATTTACCAAACCGGTAGTTGGATTTGGAAACAGGTTCAAAGCATCACCTGAACTCAAATCATTCACTGCGGTTACATCAGTAATGGTGATATCATCAAGCGCCAGGTCACTTTTATCGGCACCACCTGTGTAGCCTCTGAACCGCAACCCAATCACTTTTCCGTTAAATTCAGAAAGATCAACAACCGCATTTTTCCATTCATCACCCTGGTTACCAACAACAGGTTCCATCACATCATGGTGAATCATTTCGCCGTCAAAAACATCAACATGCAATCTGCCCATATCTGCACCATAAGCATGGTACCAAAAATCCAGTGTTGGGCTCATGCCGCCTGTCAGGTCGATTGCTGGCGCCATCAGAACAGCCATTTTGTTGAAACAAATTACCGAAGCTTCCAGATAAAGGAATTTACCGTCGTCGTTTCCGGTGGTGTGGTCAACCTCAGGACCGGTATTGAAAGTGTTGGTGCCGCCGTGCCATGTAATCCAGTCAATGTCGTCGTTTTCATTGTTTGTGAGGTTCATCCAGCCTTCACCAAGTTCGCAATTGTTGAGCTCACAAATCGGTGCCGGGATACAATTTTCAAAACCTTCGAGGGTTTGTGTATTCCCCGGGCTCAGGATTGATCCTTCAATCAGTTCAATTTGCGTTTCAATCATGTCGTTATCCGGATTTTGATCCTGATCGAAGTCCACCCAGGTTTTTAAATTGTATGTGGCGAGTTCAGAAAGCTGAATTGGATCAGTAAAGCTGAACATCATGGTTTCGTTGGGCTCTATGGTTCCCGAATAGGTTTCGTTAATCACATTGCCATCGTCGAGTTGGTATCCAAATCCGGGATCGGTGATTGGTTCAAGTCCGAAATTTCTTACCTCAATGGTTACGGTCAAATCATCGATATCCATGTACGACTGGAAAACCCCCCATTCAACGGATGGGGCTGAAACCATCATGGCATCGTAAGCATTGCAGTTAAAAGTGCCGGGTGTTTTTTGAATCGCCACGGTGCGCTGGCTTTCTGCACCGTTGGTTGAAGTAGCTGAAACGGCAAACCAATGGGTTTCCGAAGAGCTTATATCTTCAAGGATCACCGAACTTTCTGTTGTGGTGGTTAAGGGCTCCATATATTTTTCGCCCAATTTGTAAACCGTATAGCTTGCTGCTCCGTAAACTTCAAACCAGCTCAACAGCAAAGCATTATCACATGCCCATTCCACAGTAAGGTCGGAAGGTACCGGCATAACTGAAAAAGGCTCTTCATTTTCTGATGCATAGCCATCGCGGGTAATCCGCATTTTGGCTTCATTGGTCATTCCTGTCGGAACATCCCATGCGAAATACCTGTTATTGCCACTAATGGTTTCGCTGATCAGATTCCAGGTGTCGCCGTTATCCAGCGAATATTCCAGTGTAAAATCTCCTTCATCGCTGTAAGCATCCCAGCGGATTATCTCTTCCTGGCCGGGCGTTAGTTTTTCGCCACCAAACGGATAAGTCAGAACAACCTCCATAGGGATGTATTCATAAATTACAAAATACTGTTGAGGCCCTTCCGGGATATTTGTTCCGTCAACAGTTAAGGTGTATGTGCCGGCTGCAGGATTTTCGATGGTAACCTGCTCCATATTATTGCGATCGTCGAAGCCTCTTTTTGCGGGCATATCCAAGCTGTCGGCATGCGGGTAATGATTCAGTACCCATGGCATCCATTCCTGGCTGGCGGGATCGGTAACTGTGATATCAATATTATTTACCAGTGCCCAGTTTGTATTTACAGAGCCTTCATGATCGGTCCAGTAAACCATCACTTTCACCTGTCCGGTATTGGCAGGGACTTCAAACTCATGGGTTAGTGTTTGTCCGTTTTCAATCATGGCTGAATCATATCTGTTTTCTTCGAGAACCTGTACAGCGCGCAGTGCGTTGATTCGTCCCCAGCCGAATTTAAAATCCGGCCCGAAGTTTCCGAGGTCTTCAGCCGTGTTCAAAGCAATGGCTTTGAGCAAGCCACCCTTAGGATCCATCCCGTCATTCATCTCCCTGTAGGCATGATAGAGCTGAGCCATAACGCCGGCAACGCCCGGGCACGACATGGAAGTTCCGGTTTTATTGCCATAACCATTATCTGGAAGTGTTGAGTAAACACTTGTTCCTTTTGCAGCGATGTCAGGCTTGATGCGGCCATCATGTGCCGGGCCGCGGCTGCTCGAGCCTGAAAGATTATCCTGGTAATCCAGATTGGCTACGGTCATTACATTTTTACCCACTTTATGGCCTCCGGTTATGTTACCCCATCCTGCTCCGGCACCATAACCACAGTTGCTGTTGCCGTCATTTCCTGCAGAAAAAACATGCATCAATGCGGTATAATTGATGATCTGCATATCCAGCGAGCGGGCAAGCGTTGTGTAACCCGCATTACATCCGTTGCTGTATGAAGTGGAGGTAACCCTGATATTTTTGGTAAAATAGTGTGAAGGAATGGCACTGAATCCGGGATATTCCGGAGCAGCACCATAAGTGTAGAGATTGGCCCCGAATGCATTTCCACGTGCCTTTGGGTCGAGGTTTCCGGCAGCGCCAATAATTCCGGCACAGTGGTCGCCGTGATCGCCACCGAAATAACCAATAAACTGTTCAAGCAACCGACCTTCAAAATCAATGTGCGGGCCGATTTTTCCATCATCCTGGAGCATTACGCTTACTCCTGTTCCATCATAGTATCTGCCTGTTGAAAAGTCGTTGGCAATGGCATTGGAACGGTGAAGTGTACGTCCGGTGTAATTTTCAGGTTCCGGTTTGGGATAGATGGGTTCGATATAATTTACGAAAGGCAAGGCGGCAAGGCGGTCAATATTTTCAATTTCGGAAACCAGATGTACAAACTTTCCCTGGGGCTGATGACTCATGATTTCTGAGCTATTTTCTTCCAGTGACCTGATGGCAAGCTCTGGATCAGCAGTTTCAAAATACGTTACAAGCAAAGCTATTTTTCCATCTCCGCGAAGGGCATAATCCGG
>CAYNDN010000262.1:0-7066 GCA_964395075.1 uncultured Lentimicrobiaceae bacterium
TCTAAAACTTGAAGAGGAGCAGTTTATGCAGATGGTGGCCGAGAACAAAGAAGCAGGTAAGCAATTTCTTGCACAAAACAAGGAAAATCCGGGTATTGTGGAATTGCCATCGGGACTACAATATAAAATTTTAAAAATCGGGAAGGGCAACCGGTTTCCGGCAGCTAACGACAGCATAACCATCCACTACCGCGCTATGTACACCGACCGCACAACCTTTGATATGTCTTACGAAACAGGGCCAGTCGGAATCCGTGTAAATCATCTGGTACAGGGTTTATCCAGTGGCATTCAGCTAATGCGCAAAGGAGCCATTTATGAATTTTTCATTCCGTCTGAATTAGGCTATGGAGACCAGAATTACCGCGACCTGATCCCCGGCGGAAGCACTGTGATTTATTCGGTGGAGTTGATCGACATTCATAAAAAGTGAGAAGCTGACTAATTTATCTCCGGTTAAGCTCATTTCTCCTTCAGACAAATTGTAGTAGCTATCTCTCATTTTCAAGTAGCCATTTCCAGGCAGGTATAACATTTATTTTAAAATCACCTTCCGTTAAATTGAATTCGTCATTCATGGTGATGATGGTTCCGGTGTTCAATCCATACGATTTTGCTGACGTTACCAGGCCATTTATTTCGCGTGCCCTGGTTATTTCATTCTCCATGGTGTAGCTCACCTGGATTGCCTCAGTGATGGTGTTTCCATGTCGTACCACAAAATCGCATTCAACTTTATTTTTATGGTAAAACACATCTTTTTGATTTCGCATCAGGTTGATGAAAACCATATTTTCAAGCATACGGCCCAGATCGTCACTAAAGAAAAACCCGATGTTTCTCGCCAATGCATTGTCGATGAAATAAACCTTTTTGGGATTTTGTAGCTGCTTTTTATAAGAGAAATCAAATTTATTGATCAGAAAAATGAAGTACGAATCCCTGAAAAAGCCAACATATTTACTTATTGTTGAGGCATTAGCGATGCCAACAGTTTTGCTTAATGCATTATACGACAGCGGCCGGGATATGTTTCCAGCGAGATAAAAAACCAGTTCGGTCATTTCCTTTTCGTTGGTCAGATTATTCCTCACCATGATATCTCTGTAAAGGATGCTATCGTAAAGGTTTTTTAAATAATCAGGATTTTGGTTCTTAATAAATGCCGGAAATCCTCCGAATTTGAAATAGTCCTGAAAATGTTTTTGTGCCATCCCGCGCATTTCAGTGCTTAAGATTGAATTTTTATTAGGTTCAAAATTTTGAAAACGCAGGTATTCTGAAAACGAAAAAGGATAAAGTTCATAGGAGATATAACGGCCTGACAGATGGGTACCCAGTTCGCGACTTAACATGCGGGCATTCGAGCCCGTGATAAATATTTTATACCCCTGATCGTGTAATCGTCGCACAAAGCGCTCCCAACCATCTATGTTTTGAATTTCATCGAAATACAGCGTTTTTTGAAGCCCAAACATTTCTATAAATATTTCAAGCAATTGCTGAAAATCTTCAACTTTAAAATGAATTAACCGGTCATCATCAAAGTTTAAATAATAGTCTTGTTCATCTCTGGTGTTCCTGATCTGATGTAAAAGTGTTGATTTTCCACATCGCCTTATTCCGGAAATTACAATGATTTCTTCACCCTGTAAGAGGTTTGCCGGGAACTCCCTTCCAATAAAATGTTTTTTCCACCTTAGGTTTTGTTGATCAGCTATGATTGTTTTGATGACTTGTTTTTCCATATTTCATAACTTTAAAACCACAAAGATAATCCAAAGTTTCTATTCAGAAAAGAAACATTTAAACAAAACCTGCTATTTAAAAAAGAAACTATAGATGAAATGTTTCTATTCCAAATGGAAACTTTATAACTTTTGATAGCGTAAAATGACTATCGACAACAAAAGTTAGAAAATGGTGTTTTTCCAATCAAAATCTAAACACATTAGTTCATGAATAATTTCACATATCACAATCCTGTAAAAATCATCTTTGGTGAAAATACCATTTCGGAAATTGCCAAAGAAATCCCAGCAAATGACCGTGTAATGGTAACTTATGGTGGCGGATCCATCAAAAAGAACGGTGTTTACGACCAGGTTATGGAAGCGCTGAAATCTCACAAAGTAATGGAGTTTGGCGGCATAGAAGCCAATCCGCAGTATGCAACCCTGATGAAAGCCGTGGAACTTTGCCGGAATGAAAACATTGATTTTCTTCTGGCAGTTGGCGGAGGATCGGTACTCGATGGCACCAAGTTCATTGCAGCTGCTGTTCCTTTTGATGGTGATCCCTGGGACATCCTGGCGAAATATGCAAAAGTAAAATCAGCAATTCCGCTGGCTTCGGTGCTTACATTGCCAGCCACAGGATCAGAAATGAATGCTTTTTCGGTGGTATCACGTAAAGAGTTGGGTAAAAAACTGGCTTTCGGTTCTGAATACACATTTCCAAAATTTTCGGTACTCGATCCAATGGTTACAAAATCATTGTCGAAACGACAGCGTGGAAACGGTGTGGTTGATGCTTTTGTGCATGTAACGGAGCAGTACCTGACCTTTCCGCAAAACGCCGCTTTGCAGGACAGATATGCTGAGTCCATTTTGAAGACGCTTATCGAGGAAGGGCCGGAATATGTTGAAAACACCAACAATATGGATGCTGCCAAAAATGTGGTTTGGTCAGCAACAATGGCACTTAACGGAACACTTGCTGCAGGGGTGGTTACCGATTGGGCTACCCACAGCATTGGCCACGAACTCACTGCTTTGCACGGCATCGACCATGCGCGTACCCTCGCCATCGTATGGCCGGGTATGATGCGTGTGATGTCTGATGAAAAAAAGGACAAACTGGTGCAGTATGCACAGCGTGTTTGGGATGTTGAGCAGGGTGATGAAAATGAAATGATTAAAACAGCCATTGCCAAAACCGAAGCCTTTTTTAATAATCTGGGTATGCCAACCCGTTTCGAAGATTATAAGCTGGAAAAGGCAGACATTTCTAAAATCATCGAAAACCTGAAGGCCAATAATTTTGTAACACTTGGCGAAAAGAAATTGGTAACACCTGAAAAGGTTGAAGCTATACTTGAAGACAGGCTTTAGCGCGATCTGTTCAGTGGCTTTCGCTGCATTTTAATGGTTAGCTTTGCAGGCGTGCTAAAATTTCCTCATATGCTACAAAACTATTTTCGGGACCTGACATTGCTCATTTTTCTAACAGCAGCAACTATCCTGTTAAGCCATTGTAAGTCGGATGAACCCAAAACCTATCCGCAACTTTACATCAACGAGGTGATGCCGGATAACGAAACTGTTTTGGAAGATGGTTCAGGCGAGCATGACGACTGGCTGGAAATTTATAACCCAAATGACGAGCCGGTGAATTTGGCCGGATGGTATATTTCTGAGAAATCCGGAAACCTGCGTCAGTACCAGTTTCCGGCAACAGATGCGTCCATTACAACCATCCCTGCAAAAGGGCGCATCATAATTTGGCCTGATGAGCAGCCCGGCCAGGGCATTTTACACCTCAACTTCAGATTGAGCAACACCGGCGAAACCATTTACCTGAGTGGCGATGGCGCGAATCTGATTGACTTTATAACCTTTGGGGCTGGCAGCAATGTTGCTTCTCCCGAAACAGACCAGTCTGTAGGAAGGATTGAAGACGGAGCAGCGCAATGGGTGATTTTCACCAATCCCACACCTGGTAGCACCAACCTGTTTAATCCTGAACCTGATCCGGAGATTTTCATTAACGAATTCATGGCTGCCAACGATAGTTTTATTGCTGATGAATTTGGCGAATACAACGACTGGATTGAAATTTATAACTATGGAACCGAAGCGGTAAATATTGGTGGATGGTACATCACAGATGATTCAACCAACATCCGTAACTGGCAAATACCTGATTCTTTACCTGCAAAAACCACCATTGAGCCGGGCGGCTTTTTATTGCTTTGGGCCGATGAGGATACTGAACAAGGTGTGTTGCATATTGGCATTAAGCTAAGTGCCGATGGAGAAGAAATTGGTTTATCAGCCGATGGTGTAGATTTCCTTGATTTTATCAGGTTCGGGCCGGGGGCGAAAGTTGAAGCACCGGCAACTGATCACTCCTCGGGAAGAATACCCGATGGTTCAGGCAGTTGGCAAACCTTTCAGCCGGGTTCTGATCAGCCTCCTACACCGCAAAATCCCAATGGCAGATAAGGCTTTTCGGGTTCTATTTTATTGGATTTGGCTTAAAATTATAAAAATTATGCAGATCGATCAAACTCCGCCGAGGTACGAATTCAGAACCTTTGGACAGCATTTCGAAAAGCAGATCGAAAAAATGAAGCAGCTCACTGATCCTGTATCTGAAAAATTCAGGGAGCGGAAATCTGAAGAATTTTACCTGATCTCCGCATTAAATTCCACAAACAACATAAAAATCAGGGAGCACAAACTGGATATCAAAACCCTGATCCATCAACAGGATGGACTGGAGCAATGGGAGCCTGTTGCTAAAGCAGCTTTTCCATTGACAGACGGTTTTATGGCAGAAACGCTTTTCCCCGCATTTGATGTTGCCATCCCGGATTTCGATCATGCAACCTATGATCTGAAGTCTTTTTTAAAGATCATTCAAATCCATCCTGACCTATTGGCCGTGCATGTGCACAAACGAAGGTTTGGTTTTATGGTAAACAATACCACATGTGAATATGCTCATGTATTGATCAACGGAGCAAAAGTTGTTTCTGTTAGCACAGAATCTGCAGATGCCAAAGCAGTTTTAAAAACGATTTCGGATGTTGAACTGCGTGGCCTGGAAAATATCAATTATCTGCAGGCTATCAAGCGGGTTACAGGACTAATAAATAAGTCTTTAGTGAATTTGGATTGATCAGAATGCTTTGGTAGAGAAATCCTGTTTGTTTACAATTGAGGTACTGCTGCCGGTAGCCCGGATCACCTAAAAGCCCAATTTCTCAGCCATCCTGTCGCTGCTGCCTTCGGCAGTAATAAATGCTACTCCACCGTATATTTTTTTATCGGCATATTCGGGCATATAAAGTTTTGTTGGAACTACTGCAAATTTTGTGGAAGATCATAATGAAAAACACACATAAAGTCAGCAGTTCGCAGTGGTTATGCCTTTTTAGAAGACCTTTTTAATAGAGACACCGCAGATTTCTTTAGCTACCCATTTTGCCAATATTGCTGCCTACTGGGTTCTGCTGACTGCCAACTTTTTGAAAACCCCAACTTGGACAAGCCAAAACCAAACAGGTTTCAACAATCGAAAAACTTGTACCCTGTTTTGGTTTGTCCAAGTTGTAAAGCAAAATTTTACCCACAAAAATGGTAGTAGAACCGTTTTGTTTTCCACAAGCCTTTTTAGTTAGCAAAAAATTGCTGTATTTTTGTGAAAACTAACGAAAAAATAAGATATTATGGCAGGAGTAAATAAAGTGATTTTGGTTGGAAACCTCGGAAAAGACCCCGATGTAATGACACTGGAAAGTGGTGTTAAGTTTGCGAAAGTTGGAATCGCTACCAACGAAAACTATAAAGATCGTGAAGGAAACTGGGTGGAGCAAACCGAATGGCACAATGTGGTATTGTGGCGTTGGCTGGCTGAGAAAAACCTGGTTAAAGGCGACACCGTTTATGTTGAAGGTAAGCTCAGAACACGATCCTGGGACGATAAGGACGGAAATAAGAGATATACCACTGAGGTTGTGGCCGATAAGGTGATTAAAATTTCGAGGAGTAACGAAGGTGGATATGGCGCACCCCCACCACCGCCCGTTCCCGAAAACTTTCCTGAAAACTCAAATGAAGGCGAGAACGCAAATGAAAGTGCTCCCAGTGACGATCTTCCTTTTTAATTGACGGCGTTTATCACAAAAAGCAGTTATTGTTTTTACGTGTGATTTTTCAAATTCATAAGATTTATATTTATCAGCAATAGCAATATTGGTGATAATTTGAACAGGTTACTTGAAGCCTGTTATGGTGGACATGTTTCTTGTTGTGCCTTCTTTTGAAAAGGATGGTAATACCAAATGGCATTTTTCTTAAATTTGCTACCCTGAACCAAAAACGAATGTTAATCTCCGGGTACGTCAATATTAATTTCTAATTAAACCATCCATAAACCATTACGAACTGCTTATGACTGAAACGCTCCACCGCGAAATGGTTGGATTTATCTGGGACATCTGCAACATCCTGCGTGGCCCCTACAAACGCAACGAATACCGCAAGGTAATCCTGCCCATGACCGTGATTTCGCGCTTCGACAGCATCCTGCAACCCACCAAAGAAGAGGTGATTGCCGAATTTGAAAAACTCAACGGCAAATCCGAACGCATTGTCCAGGCCAGGCTGCAACAGATTGCCGGGGTGCAATTTTACAACACTTCGCCCCTGAGCCTGAAAACCCTGCTTGACGACCCCAATAACATCGCACCCAACCTGAACAGCTATCTCAATGGCTTCTCCGAAAATGTGCGGCTGATCATCGAAAAATTTCAATTCGATCAGCACATACAGCGCATGAACGAACGCAACCTGCTGTACCTGGTCGTAAAGCGTTTCGTAACGGTGGCTGAAAAACTTTCGCCCAATCGCATCGACAACCACCAGATGGGATACATTTTCGAGGAACTGATACGGATCGGCGCTGAGCAAAGCAACGAAGAAGCCGGGGATCACTTCACCCCGCGTGAGGTGATCCGACTCATGGTTAATCTGCTGCTGTCGCCCGAAGATGATCTGCACAAAAGCCACGTGGTGAAAACCATATTCGACCCCACAGCCGGAACCGGCGGCATGCTTTCTACTGCCGAGCAATACATCCGCGAACTCAACAGCGAGGCAAAACCGCAATTGTACGGGCAGGATTTCAACAACGAATCCTGGGCCATCTGCCGCTCCGACATGATCATTAAAGGAGAAAGTGCCGAAAACATTGTGCTGGGCGATTCGCTTACCGATGATGGCTTTGACGGGCAAACCTTCGATTACATGCTGGCCAATCCGCCCTTTGGGGTTTCGTG
>CAYNDN010000263.1:0-539 GCA_964395075.1 uncultured Lentimicrobiaceae bacterium
CTACTACGATTTGCTTGCCGGATTTGATTTTACGGTGTTCCCATCATACTACGAACCCTGGGGATATACTCCCTTAGAAAGTGTTGCTTTCCGAATACCCACACTTACCACCTGCCAGGCCGGTTTTGGGCAATGGGTTGGTGCATCGTTTGGTGAGAACCATCCGGGTATAGTGATAGCCGATCGTACCGACGAAAACGATTCGGATATGGTGAAGCAGATTGCGGATGCCATTGAACATTACCTGAAACTGACAAAGAAAAATATGGAAGAAGCCAGGGAAAATGCTTATGAAGTGGCCATGGCTGCTGTGTGGGAAAAGTTTTTCGAAAAGTATCTTGAAACTTATGAGATAGCTCTCGATAAGGTGCCAGGGCGCTCACCAAAACTGGCCTCCGAATTTATCGGTGAGAAGAAATTGAAACTTGTGGAAGCACCAAGGCAGGATATGCCCGTGTGGAAACGTTTGATCATCGAACCCAGCATTCCCGAAAAGCTGAAAGGCCTGCAGGATATGTCGCGAAACCTTTGGTGGTCGT
>CAYNDN010000263.1:549-6692 GCA_964395075.1 uncultured Lentimicrobiaceae bacterium
GGAATTTCAAGGCCACCGAAATGTTCGAATCAATCAATCCTAAGCTTTGGAAAGTCGTGAACCAGAACCCGATTGAAATGCTGGATTCACTAAACATTAACGAATGGAAAGCACTTGAAGAAAATGAGGCTTTCATGGAAAAGTATTATGAGAGCTACAACAAGTTCAGAAAATACATGGATGAGGCCCAAAACAAGCCGAAAGCCGGTATTGCCTATTTCAGCATGGAGTATGGATTACATCAATCATTTAAATTGTACTCCGGTGGTTTGGGCATTCTTGCCGGAGATTATCTGAAAGAGGCCAGCGATAGCAACGAAAACCTTGTGGCTGTTGGGTTGCTATACCGCTACGGATATTTCCAGCAAAGTATTTCATTGTTTGGCGACCAGGTAGCACAATATGAGGCACAAAAATTCTCCCAATTACCACTTGTAAAAGTTTTTGATGATAAAGGAAATCATCTGACAATAAAAATCGGATTACCGGGCAGAACACTTTATGCGCGTATATGGCGCTGTGATGTGGGCAGAATACCATTGTTCCTGATGGATACCGATTTTGAGGCTAACGAGGCAATTGACCGTTCCATCACCCATCAACTTTATGGTGGCGAACTGGAGAACCGCCTGAAGCAGGAAATACTGCTGGGTATTGGTGGTATCCGCATGCTCGATGCCCTGAACATACACCAGGACATATACCACAGCAACGAAGGCCATTCTGCGTTCATCGGACTGGAACGTTTGCGCTACCTGATTCAGGTGGAGAAAATGGACTTTGCCAAAGCCATGCAGGTGGTCCGCTCGTCAACGCTGTTTACAACACATACACCAGTTCCGGCAGGTCACGACTATTTCAATGAAGACCTGTTGCGTACCTATTTTCCACACTATCCTGAGCGGCTGAATATTACCTGGGACGACCTGATGAATCTTGGAAAGTTCAAGCCCAACAATCCAAACGAGTTATTCTCGATGAGTGTGCTGGCCGCAAAGCTTTCGCAGGAAGTAAACGGTGTAAGCCGTTTGCATGGAAAAGTCTCACAAAAAATGTTTGCCTCGCTTTACGATGGCTATTTCCCTGAAGAATTGCACCTGGGATATGTAACCAATGGGGTGCATCTTCCCACATGGGCATCCAAACAATGGAAGCTGATGTACAAAAAAGTGTTTGGTGAGAATTACAAATGGAACCAGCTCGATTTTGATATGTGGCAAAAAATGCAACAGGTGAAGGATAGCGACATCTGGGAAACCCGCAAGCAACTTAAGAAAGAGCTGCTCGATTACGTAAAAACACGCATCGAAAGGGAAATGACCCGCAGGCAGGAAAACCCAAAGCTTATCATTAAAACACTGGATTCAATTGAAGATAACGCGCTTACCATCGGCTTTGCCCGCAGGTTTGCAACCTACAAACGAGCAAAGCTCTTGTTCTCGAATCTCGACAGGCTCAGGCAACTGGTAAATGCTACCGGCAAGCCTTTGCAATTTATCTATGCAGGTAAGGCTCATCCCAAAGACGTGGAAGGCCAGCATCTAATCAAACGCATTATCGAAATATCGAAAACTGAAGGATTTATCGGTAAAGTGATCTTTATTGAGAACTACGACATGGAACTGGCCCACAAGCTGATTCCTGGTGTGGATATCTGGCTAAATACTCCGACCCGTCCGTTGGAAGCCTCAGGAACCAGCGGCGAAAAAGCGGTGATGAATGGTGTGGTAAACTTCTCTGTACTTGATGGCTGGTGGGCCGAAGGATATAAAGATAACGCCGGATTTGCCATCACCGAAGCAAGGACTTATGCCAACCAGCATTTTCAGGATGAACTGGATGCCGAGATCATCTACAACGTTTTTGAAGATCAGATTTTACCACTCTATTTTGATCATGATAATGAGAATGTACCGGTTAAATGGATTAAGTACATCAAAAATACGATTACCGAAATTGCACCACATTTTACCATGAAGCGCTGGAAGACTACCAGAATAAATTCTACAGTAAACTGATCCAGCGAACAGAAAAATTGAAGCATGAAAACTATAAATTGGCAGGGGAATATGCGGCATGGAAACAGGATATGCGCACTAAATGGCATGAAATTAAACTGGAGAAGTTGATGGTTCCCGATTCATCCGGCAAACCACTTACCCTTGTAGATAATTTTGCCACTGAAGTTACCCTTTTCACAAATGGCATCAATCCGGAACATCTGGGAGTTGAAATTATTTTTGGTAAAAAAATCCAGGACAAAGTTGAAAAGATTCTCTATAAGCGCGAACTGCAATTGGTTGAAGCCAGGGACAAAATAGCCAGATTTGCCGTGGATGTCCCCACTTACAAAGCCGGGTCTTACAGCTATGCATTCCGTATTTTCCCGCGCCACAAACTCATGCCCCACCAGCAGGATTGCAACCTCGTGAAGTGGGTTTAATCTGATCAATTCATCATTCCCGGCGTTGTTCCGGGGATGATATATATGTGTTGATACTCAATTTACACCACCGGGTAATCGCAATGACTACCCGGTTTTTTTATGCTTGCTGTTTAACTTTTAAGTGAAGGTTCACAGTATATCTTTAAGACAAAAGTGAATCTGTTTATCCCGAAAAACCAAAAGAAATTTCCAATACCAATACATGTTGTTGAACCAAAACTCTCGTTTCAGGTTTATTGATTTAAAATGTGAAACACGAAAAATGCAAAGCAATGAAGCAGCGGATAACTGTAGCAAAGGGCGACGGCATAGGCCCGGAAATCATGGATGCCACAATCAAAATTTTGGATGCGTCAGGTGCTGACCTGGAATACGATTTTATTGATGTTGGCGAAAAAGTTTATAAAAGCGGTCACAAGTCAGGTATCACTCCCGAATCGTGGAGTGTGCTGCGAAAGAACAAAATTTTTCTTAAAGCGCCCATTACAACTCCCCAGGGAGGCGGCTATAAAAGCCTGAACGTAACCATCAGAAAATCGTTGGGATTGTTTTCGAATGTGCGGCCATGCAGGGCATATACCCCTTATGTTCGTTCAAATTTCCCTGATATGGATTTGGTAATCGTGCGTGAAAATGAGGAAGACCTCTATGCTGGAATCGAGCACCAGCAAACGCCTGAAGTAATACAGTGCCTCAAGCTGGTTTCAAAGCCCGGAAGTGAACGAATCATCAGATATGCCTTCGAATATGCACAAGCCAATAACCGCAAAAAGGTTACCTGCATGAGCAAGGACAACATTATGAAGCATACCGACGGCATGTTCCACAGCACCTTTGATGAGATTGCCAAAGAATACCCTGAAATCGAAACCGAACACAAAATTATCGACATCGGATCTGCACTGTTGGCCGAACGCCCCGAAACTTTTGATGTAATTGTTACACTCAACCTTTATGGTGATATTATTTCCGACATTGCCGCACAGGTAGCCGGATCGGTGGGGCTGGGCGGATCAGCAAATATTGGTACAGACTTCGGAATGTTTGAAGCTATCCATGGCTCCGCGCCCGACATTGCAGGCAAAAACCTTGCAAACCCGTCAGGACTTATCAATGCCGCCATTATGATGCTGGTGCATCTTGGCGACAACAAAACTGCCGAACTCATAGCAAACGCGTGGCTCAAAACCCTGGAAGACGGCTACCACACGGGTGATATTTTCAGAAATGATCTCAGTTATAAGCGTGTTGGCACAATGGAATTTGCGGATGAAATTATCAAGCGGTTAGGTAAAATTCCTTTCGACCTGGAGCCTGTTAAATTCAAAGATGGTGATAGCCGCATACGGATCAGCTCGACACCAACAGCAACTGTAAAAAAAGAACTCGTTGGTGTTGACGTTTTTATCGACTGGGCAGATGATGACCGCAACCCCGACAAACTTGGGAAACGTCTTTTGGCAATGACAAAATCCAATCTCCAACTGAAGATGATCACCAACCGCGGTGTGAAAGTCTTCCCGGAAGGACTTCCCGAAACTTTCTGCACAGACCACTGGCGTTGCCGTTTTGTTTCTGAAGATAACATAAAAGGACGCCCCGAAAAAGAAGGCAAAATAAAACCACAGGACATACTGACATTGTTGACAGAAATTCGGGATGACGGATTCGACTTTATCAAAACAGAAAACCTGTATAATTTCAATGGAGCAAGAGGCTATTCGCTGGGACAGGGAGAGTAAAGGGATAAGTGATGAATTGGGAGAGCAGAAAGTAGCCAGCAGATAGCAGTTATTTGGGCAGTGACGACCAACGACATTTGAGCGAAACGAAACCAACAACTTCCGAACTAAGTGAGGATAAATATCGCACGAAACCCTAATGACGATGAGCGTAGCGAAGCTAATGACTACAAATGACGCCGAACCCAGTGAGGCCTGCGACCATAAATTACATCCGAAGCGCAAATATAATCATGAAGATAACACCAATCCATACCGGAAATTTTAAACTCGACGGCGGTGCCATGTTTGGTGTAGTACCCAAAGTACTGTGGCAAAAGCAATATCCTGCTGATGAAAACAACCTTTGCAACTGGGCTATACGCTGTCTGCTGATTGAACACGAAGACAGAAATATCCTCATCGACAGTGGTATTGGAAACAAGCAAAGTGAAAAGTTTTTCAGCCGCTTGCACCTGAATGGCAGCCAATCCCTGGAAAACTCGTTGAAGCAAGCAGGTATTGCCGCAGAAGAAATTACGGATGTTTTGCATTCTCACCTTCATTTTGATCATGTGGGTGGAAGTGTAAAGTGGAACACTGAAAGAACCGGCTATGAGCTCACCTTCCGCAATGCAAATTACTGGGTTGGCAAAAAGCAATGGGAATGGGCCATCAATCCTAACGATCGCGAAAAGCCTTCGTACCTGAAAGAAAACCTCATGCCGATCCTTGAAAGCGGGAAGCTCATGTTTATCGAAAATGAGGGCCAGTTGTTCCCGGATATCAAAATCAGATTTTATCACGGACATACGCGGGGACAGATTATTCCTCATATTGATTTTAATGGCAGAACTGTTGTTTTTGCTGCCGACTTGCTCCCATCAGCGGCGCATATCCATTTACCCTACATCATGGCCTATGATATTGATCCATTGAAAACACTCGAAGATAAAAAGAAGTTTTTATCTGAAGCAGTTGAAAAATCTTATGTGATTTTCCTGGAACACGACCTGGAAATCGAATGTTGTACAATTGAAAAAACAGACAGAAGTTTTAAAATGGATAAGACATTTAAACTGAACGAAATACAGCACTATTGATTTTTGATTGCCTGACCACAACCAATACCCTGTAAGCCATGCCAGTAGGGGCTTTCATAGCTTGTTAAATAAAATAAAAATTTGGACAACTACCTAAAATTGCATATTTTCGCAAACATTAAATGTATTTAAATTATTAAATATGACTAACAAAAACATATTGGAGACTGTTGGTACCATTACAAAAAAAGAAATTCTATCCACAATTGAGCATAACACCAACAAAGCCCTTGTTTTAGAAACAATAAAACCTTATCCCGGATATCATGGAACCACCATTCCTGAGCAACTGAACCCGATTTCGTTGTTTTTAGTAACCGACAAAAAATATTCAGGTGAGTTGATTATCCGGGCAACCATGGCAGTGAAAACGGAGTTCGATGCAACGTTTGACGCCGTCCCCGGGCTCATCACTGTATTTAATGCACTAACCCCATGCATTCGTATTAAAGACCTGCCCAGTTATGAGATGATTTTCAGGTTGGTAACACTTTACCGCAAACATGGTATTGATTTTATGAAAGACAGAAAAGTAGAGGCATTTAGCGGGCTAATTAAAATAAGGAAATACTTTGAACTTGAAAAGCTGGATAACGGCCTGTTTAAAGATGTTGAAACCCCGGAAATGGCTTACTTTTTTATTCCTGAACAATTGAGCTGGAATGTATTCGAAAGCATAACCCACAACCTGAAAGTAAATCCTGAATATGAAAATTTTGATGCCGCGCTCGGTGTTTTTTTCACCGACCACTTTCTCCGTAATACGTCCGATCTTTTCGGCGCGGTCCCAGTCACTGACAAACCAGACGATTCCAGCCAGCATGAACAGCGCGGCAATGCGTTTCGTTCCCAAAAATAAGATGGAAGAGGAAG
>CAYNDN010000263.1:6702-7065 GCA_964395075.1 uncultured Lentimicrobiaceae bacterium
TTTTTCACCCCCGAAGGTGTAATTGATAATGTGAGAATATATCACGAGGATATTGATATGACCATGGTGAAAGAACTCAGGGACAAGTATCTTATGGAGATAAAACGTATTTAAAAATCAAATGGCACCATTAATGCCATTTATTTATAATGCTCCAAAATAACCACAAGAGGTAGCCTTACAAAAAGATGTTTGAACTAATTAACGAAAAACTATTTGATTTTTCCCAGTCGCTTGGAATAGCTGCAAATTTTCAGCCACCATTTTCGGCTGCCATTAAACTGATTCTGGTTGCTGCAATTAGCTACATGGCTTTTGTTGTTGCCCGCAAATATATTACCAAAGTACTTGCGGCAATGGCGC
>CAYNDN010000264.1:0-7061 GCA_964395075.1 uncultured Lentimicrobiaceae bacterium
ATGGACGCGGATCAGGACATCCCCTTCCGGGAGTTGATCGGTGTTGCGTTCTTTAATGGATCCGGAAAAAGTTTTTTCGCCGGTTTGTTCAACGAGGTAAGCCTGGTAGGTTTTCATACGATTTGGGTTATATGCGATTCAAAAAAACGAAAGTAGGAAAAAAGTGATGAAAAACGGCTGGTGAGATTAAAATATGCAGATGAGCCAATTAATACTCTGCGGTAAAAAGATGTTTAACTTGCCTGACGATTTGGAAATATGATTAAATTTGAAACAAATAGAAGACATGAATAAGCAGTTTGCCCACACAATGACGAAATATGGAACATTTAAAGGACAATGGTGTCCATTAAAAAACAAGTTGGCGATAATACAAGAAAAAGTCATCTATATATACAAAATGCGATTCTTATTGCTATATTTGCAAAATAATTACAAATATAATAATAAGACATGATTATTCAAGAGTTTAGTTTTGGAAATTTCAGGTCGTTTAAAGAATTACAGACTTTAAACTTGTCTGCAGCAAAAATTAAGTCAAAATATGACAACATTGATGAAACTAATGTAATTACAAAAAAAGAATTTAAGGATTCTTCATTTTTAAAATCAAAGGCTATTTACGGAGCTAATTCAAGTGGTAAAAGTAATATTACTAAAGCCTTGGTAACGTTTATTCGTATTATTAAACATTCAGTAAAGGATGAAGACGTACTAAATTTAATCGAATCGTTTAGGTTCAGTACGGAAACAGAGGATGAGCCCAGCTTTTTTCAATTAATATTTTGGATTAATAACATTAGGTATAGATATGGATTTGAAGCAGATGAAAAAGAAATTCAATCAGAGTGGCTTTTTGCAAGACCAAAGGAACGTGAACTACCTTATTTCATTAGAGAAAATCAAAAGATTATTGAAATTGACAAAACAAATTTCAGTGAGGGAAATAGGTTAATGAGTCTATTTGATGATGAATCAACGGATAATGAAATTTTCAGAGGTAATTCGTTGTTTCTTTCTAGTATCTCATCATTAGGATTCGGAAAACTATCCAAACTCATTGTGAATAATATTGCTTCAATTTTTATTATTAATGGTCTTGGTCATCAAGGTTTATATGAATATGCTGGAGATTCATTGAATGATGATACTATGAAAGATTACATATTGAGCTTTCTTAAATATGGAGACACTGGAATTCAGGATGTAGCAACTGTTGAAAGAAATTCAGAAGATTTACCTGCCGATTTAGATGAGGAAACAAAAAATGAAATTAAGGAAAACAAACCAAGAGTTTTAATTTCAGCCAGGCAAAAATTTGACAGTGAATTAAATTTCAGAGAAAATGTTCCACTTCCTTTCAGAATGATAGAATCAGAAGGTACTCTAAAACTTTTTGAACTGAGTCCTTTTGTATATGAAGCTATTAAGGAAGGAAGACCTTTAATTATTGATGAGTTTGATGCTAGATTCCACCCTTTATTGACAAAGAGAATTATTGAATTGTTTAATTCTAAAAAAAATAATGCTTCGCAATTAATTTTTATGACGCATGATACAAATTTATTGTCAGCCGATACTCTAAGACGAGACCAAATTGAATTTGTAGAAAAAGACAAATATGGTGCTAGTCATCTTTATTCATTAGTTCAGTTTAAAGGGATTAGAAATAATGCATCATTTGAAAAAGACTATATTCAAGGGAAATATGGAGCAATCCCATTCCTAGGTGATTTTAATAAACTTTTTAATTTTGAAGCCAATGCCGAAAAAGACTAAAGCCATAAAAGTAACAGACAGAAAAAAGGCTTGGTTGAAAAAGGTAAAACCATCTGCCCATGAGATTGAAACGAAAGAAACCAATAAGATTATTTTAATCGTTGGTGAGGGGCAAACCGAAAAACGATACTTTGAATCTTTTCCTGTTTTAACGCTTACAGTTGAGGCTATCGATTTAGGAGGTCAGAGCAAATTGAAATTGATAGAAGCAACTGAGGAGATAATAAGAAATAGTGATAAAGAATATGATAAAGTTTGGTGCGTATTCGATATGGACGTTAAGCAAGGAGAAAAAGAATTCTCAGATTTTGACAATGCTATTCAAAGTGGTAAAGCAAAAGGTTTTGAAATAGCATATTCAAATGACGCTTTTGAATTATGGTTTTATTTGCATTATAATATGACAGAGCAACGCAATCACAGAAAATTCTATTATAAAGCACTTGGAGAATACTGGAATTGTAATTATGAAAAGGATGGAAAAACATATGCTTTTTGTCAAACCATTTATGAAAAATTAGGAATAGATGAAAAGGCTTCTCAAGCAAAAGCAATAGATAGAGCTGAAGCATTATTCGAAAAGCAAAAAGACTTGATATATCATAAACAAAATCCAGTAACAATGATTTATGAGTTAGTTAGATATTTAAATAAGAATTCGCGTAAATAAGTACTATTGCCAACACTCACTATACACGGACGTTAAACAAGAACAACCAAAATCAAAACCTACCGAACTGCAATAAAGGATTTTAGCATGAATGCAAATCTTTCGTTGTGAATTTTTGAATGGGGGAAAAGTTTTTTGAATTTACTGCGCGACAATAGCCTGATACTCTCGATTCTCTTACGGGCAAATTCCGCATCGTCGGTTTTTTGCCACCAACCCAGGCTAAAGTTCATGAGCACCCAAATGCGTGTTTTTTTGGGAAGAAACTGGAAAAAGGGAAAAACCAAATGAGGTTCGATGGGGAACCAGTAGTTTGGTGTTTGCACAAAAATCCGTTGCGATACCCTTTGGAGTTCATTTGCAAATTGTTGCATATCATTAAAATCGCCCACATGTTCAATCACTGAATTGGAATGGGCCAGGTGGAACGATTTATCGGGAAATTGTGAGAGGTCGCGGCCATCTTCATGTATAAATTCGAAAATGCCATTCTGCGGCATATTTTTCTGTGGATAGATGTTTATGATTGTGATTTTCACATGATGATCTCTCAGAAAAGATTCCGGGATAATCCGCCAGTAATCCCAGGTACCACCAATATCAACCACATCAACTTTTCCATGTATAGCAAAAATTTCAGATATCATGCCCCGGAGCAGGCTGACGCGCTTTTTCCTGAACCGGAATGCCAGAGATCCCTCCTGCTGATAGTTGATCAGGCGTTTGGTAATGGAATTTGACCAGGACATGACAAGCTGTTAATTTTTTGTTCTTGACGGCCTGCGGCGTTCTTTATTCTTTACGTAAATTAATTTTGTTCTGCCCCCGGGGCTTTCTCTAAACTCGATATCAAACCGTTTGGTAGATTTGATCAGCGGGGTGAGTTTCTGGAAACCGTAGTTACGAGAGTCGAAGTTGGGCTGCTTTTTTTGCAGCAAGCTGCCCACATCGCCCAAAAAGGCCCAGCCGTCATCATCAGCCAGATCGTTGATGGTGTGATAGATCAGTTTGATTTCTTTATTTGTGATTTTATCATACTTGGCTTTTTGTTTTTCCCGGGTTTCTTCATCTTCCTGGTCGTCCGAAATATCCTGTGCTTTCAGGATTTCGATATAAACAAATTTGTCGCAGGATACGATGAAGGGGTTTGGGGTTTTCTTTTCGCCGATGCCGATCACCTGCATGCCGGCTTCGCGCAGGCGGGTGGCCAGGCGCGTGAAGTCGCTGTCGCTCGAAACGATACAAAAGCCATTTACTTTCCCCGAATAGAGGATGTCCATGGCATCGATGATCATGGCCGAATCGGTGGCATTTTTGCCGGTGGTATAGGCGTATTGCTGTATGGGTGTAATGGCGTTTTCGAGGAGTAGTGCTTTCCACTTGGTGAGGGCTGGTTTGGTCCAGTCGCCGTAAATACGTTTGATGGTGGGGTTGCCGTATTTGGCAATTTCTTCCATCATTTCTTTTACGTATCCTGCCGGGATGTTATCCCCATCAATAAGTACTGCAAGGTTGGTGTTCATGATTTTGTTGTTGAATTGATCGATCAAAAGTAGGGAAGTTTTTGGAATGGGATTTTTCCAGTTTCTTTTTTTCTTATCTTTGGATAAAATTTCGTAAATAATGCCCACATTTATTTTTGCCATACCTGGTATCCCCCTAATTCAAAATGCTGTAAAAGAGGCATTTACCCCCCCCCATTATTCTCTGAATTTATCCTTTCGGGCAGTTTTACACAATGAGCAAGAAGCGTACCCCTTGAGTCAAGAATTTTTCGATTGCTTTCCTGGATATTCTGTACCCATCATTTTCAATTCAACAAAGCAAGTGTTTATTTTTAAATTGGGAAAAAACCGTTTTGTGCTTCACCACCCTCATTGAAGCAGGCCACGGTATCCTTTATAAATTTACCTTCAGGCATCCGTTTTCATCGCTTCTGAGGTTACGATCCGGCTCTCCATTTTTAGATATAGATACCAGATTATCAGCTATAACCAGGTTACTCAATGTGGCCGACCTGGCGGAGCTGTACTTACAAAGCACGCAAAACTGTACTTTTTGTAATATCAACATGATTTCACTGCTAAAAACCTTTAACTTTGAAACGAACTTTATGAAAACTTCTAAAAACATAAAATGCGCAAGCATGAAGAACAAGCTTTTTCTCTTTGCCGCTGTTTTGTTCCTGGCCTTTACCGGCGACACCGGCCGGGCGGTGTATCAAGTGCCGCGGCTGCTCCAATCCATTGCCAGTGCTGATCTTGATCTCGATGGAGATATGGATATTATTACCGGGCACATGAAAAATAACACAAATAATTGGGGTGGGATACACATTTTGGAAAATGATGGGGTCGGCTCATTTCCTTCCAGTGACTCTGTCATTCTATATGAATATCAATCTACAATTGTAGTCGAATCCCTCACAACAGGGTCACAACCCTCCATTATTGCACGCCACTCAGAAAATGACACGCTTTTTACAGTTGTTTTAAAAAAAGAAGATTCATCTTATATTATGGATAAGTATCCAATGCAGTGCGGTAACTATGATTTTACAACCGGCAAAATGAATGATGATTCCTTGCCTGATATTGTTTTCATATCCTATGAGAACAATTATCTGGGCATCATGATAAACGACGGAACTGGGAAGTTTAACGAACCTCAATATTTTAACACCATAAGCTTTGAACCCCTCACCATCAATTGTGCCGACTTTGACAACAACGGGCTGGATGATGTGGTGTTTACAGGGGTTTATGCGGAAGTTTATTTTAATTATGGCGATCATTTTGAAAAGCTGGAACTGGAAAACGGCACAGGCCGCACCAATACACACATTGTTGATTTTGATGGCGATGACGATTTGGATATTGTGGCCTACACCTGTTTTTGGGGCTATTCATTTGTATCGGTTCAGGAGAATAACGATGGGCAGTCCTTTGAATTGAGAGAGGTATTAAATTTCGAAGAATTGACAAACGAATTTGCTGCATCCGATTTTAACAACGACGGCTTGCCGGATGCGGCTTTTCATCTGATGGATAATTCCGGGTTGATTGTTTATTATAACCAGGGAAATTTTATTTTGGATAAACCTGTATTTATTGATAGTGAAACCGGCGATGGTGGTGGATGTGTTATGAATTGTGCTGATTTTGACAATAATGGATTTAACGATGTTGCCTATTGCAGAAATCTGTCTGATAGTTCCATAGTAAATATCCTGTTTAACGATGGCAATGGAGGATTTAGTGAAGACCCTATCACTGTGATTCCGGAAAACAAATCTAATAAATCGTCACCTTATCAGTTAACCTGTTTCCCTAATCCAGTGAAAACACATTCAACATTTTCCTTCAATCAACCAGATTACTCAAAGTCATCAATCCATTTAACTGATTTACGAGGAAATCTTGTTGTGGCTTTAGAGCCGATACAGGATGGAGAAGGAAATGCTGTATTGGATATAAGCCAGCATCGTTTGAAGCATGGCTTATATATTGCATCACTCTTTGTAGATAACCAAATGGTTGAGTCAATTAAGATTGTTGTGGAATAGAGGTGATTGCCTGAATAGTCCAAATCATCAGGTATATTAAATTTATTTTCTGATTTCCCAAATACATACTGACATGTCTGATTGACAGTATTGATTATATTGTTTGTACTGATAATACTGGCATTGTGCCATTATTATAATTCAATTTATTTATTCATTAAATTTCTTTAAAAGGAGGCATCATTATGCAAAAATTTAGATTTATTGTATCGCTTCTGGCGATCGTTATGTGTGCGTCAACCAGCACACAGGCACAGTTTACAAGGCAACAGGCCATCGACACGGTTTTGAACCATGTGGTGGCAGCCGACACAGGAACCATTAAAATATATATTGCCGATGGCGTATATACTACCGCCCACACGCCGCTAACCTATACCGGCGACACCATTACCAGCCCTTACGGCAGCTATCATCTGTTTTTTGTTGACGACATCCCGGCCGCATACTGGCAGCACCCCTGCCGCTACCTCTTGGTAAGCAGCACAACGGGGAGCGTTAGCATTGTAAATCAAACCGCATTTCCCGAGGGCCTGAACCAGGATTACAGCCTGATAGCAGATACTCCTGCACACCAGGCGTTCGATCCGGGACAGCAGCCCGACATAACACCGCCGCCCGCCAACCCCGACGGAGACCTGTATGCCGTGCTTATTGCTGGCAACATCACGTATGGTGATGAACAAAAGTTTTCGAACGACCTGGCACTGGTATATAACACCCTGCTCGAACAGGGCTATACCAAAGAGAATATTATTGTGCATTATGGAGATGGTGTAGGTACACATGAGGACTATGGAGACGATTTTGATGGACCGCCAGAATCTGATGACATCGACTACCCGGCTTATACTGAGGATATATACTGGACATTTTACAACCTGAGTTATACCTTAGACGAGGATGATGTGTTGTTTGTTTACGTTACAAATCATGGTGGATTACACTTAGATGGTAATGAATGGAAACAATACATTGAACTTGCTCACCCAACCTTAGTAACTGTTCATTAATTAACGATACATTTATGGTTGGATGCTGTAGTTC
>CAYNDN010000265.1:0-685 GCA_964395075.1 uncultured Lentimicrobiaceae bacterium
GCTTTCCCGCTGTACATTGCCTCATTGCCGACAATGCTGATCGATTTGATCATTGCAATCCTCACTTTCCCGATTTGGCTTCCCATTTGGGTTTTCAGAACTTTTGCTTACCGGAAATTCCTGGAGTGGCTCAAAACAAGGATCGAAAGAAAACCCGATTCCATGTTTAACAGATGGTTGTTATACAGGGCTGCACCTGATATTCCGGCTTACCTTACCAGAGACAATGTAGTTCAGGTTGTAAAGGCCAAAACAGGTAATATCTTCACCAAAAAGCGCTCGATCATCTTTGTGCTTGATAAACCGCTGGAGCAAAAGGCAGGGTTTCTGAGTTTTTTGCCTTTTATGGTAAGCAGGCGGATGTATATAGTTAACATAGCGAGATTTTCCAACCTTGATGAAATTGCCTCTAGTTTGGAGTCATCATTGGGTATGCCTTTAAAGACCGGAAAGTTTGAAAGGAAGTTATTGGGCAAAAAGCTTGTCATTAAATAAATTTCAGTGATTACTAATTTTAAAATTCAAGGTTTATGAAAACGAAAAATATCAAAGCAAAACTTTTTGTTTTGTTGTCTGCCTTCTTGTTTTCTGGTGCAGTGGTTTCAGCGTTCGTTCCGATCATCCAGAAAACACCACCACCACCATCATCATCACCATCATCGTTGTTGCTGACTACTACACCTCT
>CAYNDN010000265.1:695-7056 GCA_964395075.1 uncultured Lentimicrobiaceae bacterium
ATGGTGGTTTCGCAAGCCACGTTTTAATGTGCCATAAACAAAAACATAAATGGGATTAGCATATCCTATTTTGCCAGTCGATCCGGTTTTCAATTGACCGAATCTATGGGTGAGGAAAGCGAAAAAAAGTTGTACCGCGGTGGAGATGTATTTTTTCCTAAGTATGGTATAGATTACGCACACCGTAAAAGGGATCATTTTGTTTCGAGATTTGGAATTGGCTTCATGCCTTCATTTACAAGGTATTACAACTCAACCAAAATGAAAGACGATGATGAGTGGATAGATTATGACAATACTAAGTATCGGGTGGAACTAACTGCTATTGATCTGCACCTGATCAATACCTGGCGAATCAACCTTTACGAACATAATTATCATATTTTGCTCGGCTTTGGGTTTGGTGCGGGGCTGGTTGATATGAAATTCAACGAAGCCGATAATGACAAGAAGCAGTTTATACAAGGATTTGGATTCCCGCTGGCAGGATTGGATATTGATATCGGAAATTGGATTACCTTTTTCACTCAATATCAATATTTATTTGGTGCTACAACAACTCAACTATCAAAAGGAGACCAATCTTTTGAGTATTCATATATCATGAAAGGTCCCGAGATCAATTTTGGTGTAAATATCTATTTCTAATTTTAAAACATTTGCATTATGGAAAAGTATATTATAAAATTCATTCTGTTTTTATTAATAATTAGCGGCTTAACAGCAACAGCACAGGATGAGGGGCTACCATTGTATGAACGGAATTCTCTCACTGTTATCCTATTGGACTTCAATGATCAGTCGCGCGCTGAGTTGATCCGTACAGCGATTAACAATTTCCAGATTCCCAATAAATTTAACAATAATCAACTGGATATCAAAGTGCTAAATCCGGATTTCAACCCACAAAAGATCCGAAATGAAATGGATCAGTTAACCAAGAATATTATCCTAAAACCTAAAATTAATCAACCTACAGAAGTTTCCAAAATTATAGGTAAACAGCTTGATGAACTACTAATTGGGAAAAAGATATTTAATATTTGGTACCCCAGAAATGAAAACGGCGAATTTCTATTGGATACAATCAAAAAAAGGGCTTTTTGGAATGCCAAAAGCCCGCAATGGGATAAGGCAAATTACGATAAGATGGGGGAAGCATCAATTGTTCAGGCAGCATTGGAACTTATCCCGAAAAGTTACGTCCTTGTTTTGGATTTTAGCAATATCCAAACCTGTGAAGAGGCAGCAAAAATAAATAGTAATTTATTTGATATGGGATCAGAACTGCTCGATATTGACTCATTGAAAACCGAGATCAATCAGCATGGGTTTGTTGGTACGATGAAAGGTTTTCTATATCAACTGGATTACAATGATACTGTGCGTGGATTGCTTTATGCTGATGCGTGGATTCATGAAGATGACGATAAACAATTAAGAGAGCAAAAAATGAAAGCTTTTAATGAGATCGAAATACCGTTAAAGTTTATCCTGTGCACAACTGCCAAGGCCAAAGGATGTGAACTTATTACCGAAAACATGTCTTCTGATCAGGAAATGATTAATAAAATGGTTGACAATGGCATTAACAATTTTTTATATGCTGTGTCAAAATATTATAAACCATTTCAGGTTACAACCCCCCTCATATCTTTCAAACCTCTGGCTGCGGAAATTGGGTTAAAGGAAGGCGTAAAGATAGATCAGCGTTATTTTCTGGTCGAAAGAAGCGAGAACAAAACGGGGGAAAACAAAGAAAAAGTAAAAGGCGTTGTGAGGCCGAAGTTTGTTGCCAACAATCTTCGGATCGAAAATGATGAACATAATGTGGATTCATTCACAAAGTTTTACCAGGTTTCCGGTAAAAAGCCACACTATGGTACATTATTAAAACAAAGCAATGATGTTGGGCTGGGAATATATGCTGGAAAAGGATTTGGGGAATATGAAAATATGAATTTCAGACTTGAGTACAGGATATCAAAAGCCATCGGTGCTATTGGAGATGTATCGGTAACATCGGTTAATATTTTCTTCGGTGCAGGATTTGAAAGCAAAGCGTATAAACAACCAGACGAAGTCCTGGATGTTCCAAATGAATTTTATGATGAAAAAGTACAATTTACCCAACTCAAGTTTGGTATTGTTAAGGAATTATACTTTGCCAGAAATCTGCATTTTGCCCCATTTATGGCTTACGGATTGGAGCTGGCCAAAAATGATGAAGACAAATTTTCCACAGGCCTTATTGATCTGGGTACAAATTTGGGAATTAGTGTATTATATAATTTGCAAATCCTCGGTTCCCTGCATTATTATGTTCCTGTAGGAATCATCAAAGATAAAGATAATAACTATGTAACCGTTAATGGCACCAATGCCACCTGGGATGAATTATTCAAAGATAGAAGCGGCATTTCATTTGAAGCAGGATTAAGATTTCAATTCTAAAAAAAAAATTTACTTATGAAAACACCTATTGGTTTTATTGTTTTAATTTCATTGTTGATATGCATGTATTCAAATGCACAATCAAAAAAAGAACGGCTTTTGGCAGGATATCAAAGCTATGAAGTTCAATGCGAAGGTTATGGAAATGACGGCACACAGTTGATCAAAGTTTGGGGCTATGGTAAAGATGTGGAAGATGCTAAGTTAAAATGCAAAATGAATGCGGTTCACGCGGTTCTTTTCAGGGGCATCAGCGCAGGAAAGGAAGGTTGCCAGGAAAAACCATTGGTCTCCGGTGCCAAGATGAATGAGCACGAACAGTTTTTTGAGGATTTTTTCCAGCCCGGTGGCCAGTATTTGAATTACGTAAATTATACAAATGATGTAGTAGATGCTAAAAAAATTGGTCGCAAACAATGGAAAGCGGGCGTTGTAGTATCGGTTAATTACAACCTGCTTAGAAAATATTTACAGGATAATAATATCATGCAGGCACCCCTTAACATCATCCCAACAATGATGGTCGTTCCCAGTTATACCTGGTGCAATGAGAAAGGTTATCTTATGGAAATAGATAACCAGGGTGTTACTGATTTAGTCAAGGATTACGAAAGAGCGAAAACAGATTCGGAACTTGAGGATGTTGTATTAAAAATCCAGCAAATGCTTCTTGATTTTGGTTACGATGATTTCAAAGATCTTGTAGCATATACTGACCGGGCCAAAAAGAATTATTTGGATTACATCGCCGAAGGCATTTATATGAGTTTTGATGCGGTTCTTGCAGAGGTAGCCCGTACGGATATTTTGCTTGAAACCGGCTATACGATTGGCAGGCATGGCCCCAACAAATCCATCAATATGAAATTGCAGGCTATTGATGTTTATACTTCCACTCCAGTAGCTGTGGCTTCAGGATACGGAGAAGGTTATGTGGATGCACCAATGTATAAACTAATTGAAGCAGCCCTGAATGATAAAATGAATGAATTCACTGCCCAAATTACAGAATATATGATTAAACTCCAGAAGGAAGGAAGGCGTGTTAGTTTTACACTTGCAGTTTCAGAGAACGCTGATGTAAACCTCGAAGATGATGAATGTGATGGAGAATATTTTGCAGATGTGTGTTTTGACTTTTTTTCGAATAACTGTGTGGATGGCGTATTCACTGAAGGCGCTGTTACAGAATCCACCATCAGCTACATGGACGTGATGATGCCGTTGATTGATGAAAGGGGTAATAGAACCAATGTGAGAAGGTTTGTCAGGGATCTTGAAAAAAAGATCGAGTCATGTGGGTATAATGCGAGTATAACATCGGAAGGCCTGGGCAAAGCAATCATAATTATTAAAGGTTTTGAGGAGGATTGAAAATGAAAAAATGCTACTGCATGTTATGTATGATCTTGTTTGTTCCCTTTTTGTTAAAAATCCATGGCCAAAATACACAGGATAAAACAGATGATTGGGGTAGAATATCATTCAGACCAATCATTTCAGGGAATCTGGAATTGGATGGTAGTGCATCCGATGTCCTCAAAAACAAACTAGAAAAAATCATTGTCAGAAATGGTATGTCAGGTTATGGATCCCAAAACCGTTTTTTTATTACCGCAATACCGTTTTTAATGGAATATGAAGTTTCATCTACAGCCCCTGTCAGACATATTGTAGAGTTGGAAGTAACTTTTTACACAGGTGACTTTAAAACAAACAATAAGTTTAACGATGTTTCAATCAATATAAGAGGTATAGGGCGAAGTAAAGAAAAAGCATATCTCAATGCATTGAAAGAAATCGATACGAGATCATCAGTTTTCAGAAGGTTTATTGACAGTGGTAAAGAAGCCATTATAGCTTTATATAACGATCACTGCGATTTTGCACTTAAAGATGCCCAGAGCTATGCTGAGCAAAAAGAATACGGCCGCGCCATAAATGAACTGATGATGATACCTGATGTATGCAAGGACTGCTATTATCTGGCCAGAGACAAGGCTTATGATATCTATAAATTAAAAATGGATGACGAATGTGCCAAAAACATTACCCGGGCTAAAGCAGCATGGAGTAATTACCGGCAAACAGAAGCATTGAATTATTTGATAAATATTTTCCCCGATGTTTCATGCTACCATGAGGCCCAGAAGCTTATGGAAGAAATAAAAAACCATCGTTGTTCGGTTTATTTAGGAAGGGCTAGGGCCGCCTGGGCAAACGGAAATTCTGAAAAAGCTGTCTCCAATCTGGCAAATATACCAACAGATGCATCATGTGCTGATGAAGCCGGGCAAATTATGAAAGAGATCCAAACGAAGCTGATAAAAAGTGAGGCCGAAAAAGTAAAAGCAGAATACGAAGAAAAGATTAAAAATCTACAGGCAGCAATAGATTCAGTTTCTATGGAAAATGAAAAAGAGGTTAATTTAAGAAAAATCAAAGCTTTCGAAAAGATTGGCAGTGAATATGCAAAACATGGAGCTGCACTTGACGAAAACCTGGAATGGCTATTCAAATAACAAAAAACGGATATGCGATGAAAAAATACTGGATTGCCAGTTGCTTTGTTTTTTTTAGCTTGATCTTTAGTGATTTCATCAATGCCCAGGAAAAAGTTAATGAGACCTCCCACAAATCCGCACCGGAATGGATAAATGGTGTTGAAGATGGTTTTATTATTACATCCGGGGAAGGGCCTGCTATTGATATTGCCAGACAGCAGGCAATGCGTAACCTCCGTTTTCAGGTTGCCGAATCTGTTGCCCTGCGGGTGAAAACCGAAACCACTCAAACTGCTTCGGAAACAGTAATAAAAGGAGCTGTCCAATTTTTCGATAGTATCAGATCAACTTCTCAGGTAAATACTCCGGATTTGCCAACACTTTCGGGCTTGTCGGTAGCAAATGCCAAAGATTTTTACTGGGTAGAAATGAAAAACAAGAAAGAAAAAACCTCCAGGTTCATATATCATCTTAAATACCCGTTTAGCGCATCTGATCAAAAAAAACTCATTGAGGAGTACCTCGAAATGGAGCGGGTAAAAAACCAGATGCTTTATGAGCTTATCAGTTCTATTCCTGCCGAAAATAAGGTTGATAAATTGTTATCCATCAAGCAAAAGCTCAAAGACTTGCTGCCAAAGCTCAATCCGGCGAAGGCTGTTGAGGCAAATGAAGCGATCCGGGAAATTGAATCCGTTTTTAACGCTGCTTATTTAAAGGTAATCAATAACAGGTGTGGAGAACTAACATTTGCTCTGCGCTCAGGCAACAGATACCTTGTGGCATCAGGCATACCAAAGATCAACACCAATTGTGCCGATATATCAGCAATAGATGTTGTAGATTTTCATTATGTAATTACCTATTCTTACGATTATTGTTATAAAAATGAGCAGAACTTTCTGGACATTTCCTTTAAATTATCAGGAAATCGTGTTCAGGATAAAATTACTTTTGATATTACAGAATTTTCTACTGAAATATTTATAAAAGACCCGGTATTTATAAAAAAAACAGATGATGGAAAACTGACCGTTGATTTCAGTATTCGCTCAAAATATGCAGCACCATTTTCATTGACAGGATTTGAGATAGAAGTTCCCGGTTTTTCGCCAATCGTTGTTAATAACCTAGATAAGCAAATTGAGGGAACTGGCAAGCAAGCCATACAGGTTGAAATAGACTATACATCTGCTTTGGAAATTACAGAAAATGACAAGGGCAATCAATTAATCAAAGGTTCGGTATTCTATATACCAGCAAAAAACGGAGGCATACAGGAGAAGCGGTTTTACAATATTCCATTAAAAGTCATTAAATAGAACAACAATCGTTATTCTTCATTATTTAATTGGTTCTACTACCATTTTTGTGGGTAAATTCTTCTTTGCTGATTAGTGTTT
>CAYNDN010000266.1:0-7046 GCA_964395075.1 uncultured Lentimicrobiaceae bacterium
AAAATCCTCCTGGCCGGCATGCCTCCGGGTTAGCATTCGCTTGATGATTCCGGCTGTTTCAACCAGCTTTTCGCTATCATCCATCTGAATGATGATCTTATCTAACTGATTGATATTTTTATTTGAACTATTACTGTTTCTGTCTCTCAGATCGGCTTTGGTAATCAAAGATCTATCTTTATATCTGAGCAGGATGGTTTTTATAGGAACAAACACCGTATTGTTAAATTCGCTTACACCGAGGTTCTCACTGGCCGATTCATCAACGATACGGCTTTTGAGCACACCAATGACTTCAAGCCAGATATCACCACATTTTATTCTTTTGCCAATGGGATTTTCCTGCTTGAAAAACCTTGCCCGGATATCCGGCCCGATGATACAAACCGGCTGCCCGTTTTCAAGCTGAAAATCGTTAAACATGTCACCTTTGAGCATTTCAATGTTGAACACCTCAAAAAATGCCGGTGTTACCCCTGAAAATTTGGCTGTTCGCTGCGTTCCCGATTTTACTACCGGAACCTTATAAACCACCTCGGGACTTACCAGTGCAACTCCGGGAATAATTTTTTCGAAGCTTTCAGCATCAGCCAGGGTTAGTCCCGGCGAAAAGTTTTTGCCCCTGCTGTTTGCATCCTGGGAATCACTGCCCTCATCTTCGCTGTCCGAATCTTCGCCGCCTTCAGCAAGAATTGGCGTGATCACAATATTATTTACCCCAACCATTTTTATCTGGTCGAGTATTTCTTTTTGGGCACCTTTCCCGATGGCCATCATAGCGATTACAGCAGCTACACCGAAAATAATGCCGAGGGCAGTGAGCACCGACCTGAATTTATTGGCAAATACTGCTTCAACAGCCGAATTGAGATTATGTATATGTCGTTTCAAGGCAGGTGATTTTTCAATTAATCGTCGATGGTGTAGATGGTTAGATCATCGGGGCTTTCCGGAATACTCAGGTAAACTTCATCACCCTCAGCAAGTCCTTTTTCGATGATGATTTCATTTTCATTGCTCGGGCCAACCAAAACTTCTTTTTTCACAGTACGCACACCTCGGTCGGTAAAAACATAAGTCATGGTGTCGTTGTTGTGGATAGCCTCGAGTGGCAAAAAGAGTACACTATCGTAAGTTGCTGTAACAATATCATTTTTAGTGGTCATGGACGGTCGCATAATGGTGTCGGATTCATTCACTGCAATAACCACCTCAAAAACTTTGGCATCGGAGCCCTGGTTTTGCTGCCCGATATTGGCGACTTCATCCACAACTCCGGTGTAGCTCCGGTCAGGGAAAGCATCGATGCTGATTTTTACAGGTTGTCCTGTTCTAACTTTGGATATGTCGATTTCGTTTACATAAGTTTTCGAAATCATCTTAGAGAGGTCAGGTAGTTGTGCAACCACATTATCCCATGGGCTGATGGAAGAGCCGGTTTCAGTTTTCCGCCCCCGCCAGTCGCGCTTATAAATGATCATTCCCGGTTTGGGGGCAAAAACTGTAAAAGTTCCTAAAATATCGAGCATGCGTTGTTTTTTGCGTCTGGCCTGTTCGAGGGTTGCTGCCACCTCCTGCATCTCGGCCTTGGCCTTTTCGTATTTCAGGTCGTAATTTTCTACAGCCTGGCTGTAAGCTCTTTCCGCTTTCTGCTTAGAGATTAGCGCCTGGCGCTGTGTTGCGGGTGGTTCAAATTTAGATTGATCCACCGCAATCTGGGCCTCTTCCATGGCAAATTTAAGGTTCACCAGTTCGTCGCGGGTACTTCTGAGGTTCAGCGAGGTATCAAGCATGGTTTTGGTGTATTGCGATTCCAGTTTTTCCAGTTCCGTTTCCAGGTCTTTGAGTTTACTTTCAACCTCAGTTTTATCCAACGATGCCACAAAATCACCGGAATCCACAATAGTACCTTCAGGAATCATCGAATTCACCTTGATGTCGCCCCAAATCTGTATTGACCGAAGGTTGTCGGGGCCATAAATATTCTCAGAGTTTTTTGCCTCCAGCTCACCGGTGGTTACCACATTTACTTCAAAAAGCCCATAGCTAACGGGCACTTTTATGGATTGCACATCCCGGCCGTCATCCCCGGCAAAATACCAGGTAGCCAAAACCAAGATTAGTGCTACAGCCAGGGTAATGTAAATTTTCTTTTTCATGTTGGTGTGCGGTTTGGTAACAAAAAAAGAATGGACTAATTATCTTCCAACAATTTGTTGATGATATCTTCGATAGATATGCCTGCCGCCTCTGCCTTATAGTTCCTGACAATACGGTGACGCAGTATTGATGTGGCCACATACCTGATATCTTCAATATCAGGAGAGTATTTCCCATTCAGGGCAGCGTGGCACTTTGCTCCGATGATGAGGTATTGCGAAGCCCTTGGGCCTGCACCCCATGTGAGGTATTCGTTTGCCCATGGGTGCGAATCTTTGCGATTAGCACGGGTTTTGGTAGCCAGTTTCACAGCAAATTCATACACGTTATCCGGAACGGGAATTTTACGGATCAGGTTCTGGAAATAGATAATTTCATCTGCGCCAAGCACAACTTCGGGGTTTCCCTGATAGGTTGTAGTGGTTGTTTTCACCACATTTACTTCCTCTTCAAACGAGGGATAATCGAGCCATATATTGAACATAAACCTGTCTAACTGTGCCTCCGGCAAAGGATAGGTACCCTCCTGCTCAATGGGGTTTTGGGTAGCCAGAACAAAAAATGGCTCATCCAGCTTATAGGCCTTTCCGGCCACGGTGATGGCTTTTTCCTGCATGGCTTCCAGCAGTGCCGACTGGGTTTTTGGCGGGGTACGGTTGATCTCATCTGCAAGGATAATGTTGGCAAACACCGGCCCTTTATTAAATTTAAACTGGCGCGACTGGTCTAAGATTTCCGTACCGATGATATCGGAAGGCATCAGGTCGGGGGTAAACTGGATACGGCTGTAGCTCAACCCCAACACACGCGATATGGTGTTGACCAAAAGCGTTTTAGCCAAACCCGGAACACCCACCAGCAATACGTGCCCTTTGGAAAATATGGAAATGATAACGTTTTTTACCACTTCATCCTGCCCAACTATAATCTTGGCCACCTCGTTGCGCATCTTTTGCACTTTCACGCCAAAGGCATCAATTGCTTCTACATCAGATTTATACTGTTCCATGATTTGTTTTTAGTTTCGATTTTATGATAACTTAATTGATTATTCCGAGATAATGAAGGCATTTAATACCACTTCTGTTCAAAATCACAACCGGAATATTCACCATTGATTTTAATGTATGCTCTTTTGGCATTTCTGCTAATCCACTCCTTCATGTCTTCATGTTTCTTCTTTTGCAAAGCCCACTCCTGAATCTGACTATAGTCTTCGTCGAGGTTAGCACGGTGAGGCTGTGTACGGCGCTTGAGATACAATAACCGGTAGGCCTCTTCCCCATTTTCGTCCTGCATCAGCACAGGGGTAGAAATTTCGCCCACTTCCATTTTGTCGATAACAAAAAACACCTTGGGATCGAGTTGATCAACGGGCCATTCTCCCGCGCCGGTCATCGGGTTAATCAAAATCCCGCCATTATTTTTGGATGGATCGTTGGAGTATCTGATCACGGCTTCTTCGATGGTTATGGAATCATTGCGAACCAAACCGGCAATGCTATCAAGAAAGTTTCGTGCTTCGGCCAATTCGACCGGCGATACTTTGGGACGTATCAAAATATGGCGTACCCTTACAAATTCACCTCTTCGCTGAATTCCCTGGATGATATGAAATCCGGCTTCTGTTTCTACGATCTCCGAAATTTCTCCTGGTTCTAACTTGAAAGCCACTGCTTCAAATTCGGGATACAACTCACCGCGTCCATGCAGGCCAATATCACCGCCTTGCTTTGCAGAACCGGGATCCTCGGAGTACAAAACGGCAAGGGCCTCAAAGCTTTCACCATTGATCACCCGTTCGCGCAGTTTGGCCAATCGCTCCTTCACTTCAAATTTTTCCTCGAATGTAATTGGTGGCTTTTTTACCACCTGCACCACCTCCACCACGGAGCTAATCAAAGGAATACTGTCGCGGGGCATAGTTTTGAAAAATTTCTTTACCTCCGAAGGGGTTACCTGGGTGTTGACGGTGATTTCTTCCTGCACCCTGCCCACCAGCAACTGATCGGCTACCACGTCACGAAGCTCATCCTTAAATTCCAGAATACTTTTACCATAATACTCTTCAAGCTTCTCCTGCGACCCGAACTGCTGGATAAAATAACGCATCCGGCGGTCGAGTTCTGATGAAACCTGATCTGCTGTTACCTCAATACTGTCGATGGCAGCCTGGTGCAACATCAATTTTTCGAAAAGCAGATTTTCAAGTATCTGACATTTCACTTTCGACTCCGAACCTTTTATGCCGCCCTGCATACGCATTTGTATGTATTGGTTTTCAATATCAGATCGAAGAACAAAATTTTTTCCAACTACGGCCACAACCTCATCAATAATCAATGTATCGGTCTGTATCCGTGCAATTGCTCCGTAACACACCGAAAATAAAATGATGGATAGCCAAATATGTTTCATGTATATCATCCGGTAAAGTAGTGATTTAATAAATTTCAAAATCGTTTTCGGTAATTGCCTGGTTATAAACTTCGTTATGCATTTTGCTGATCAACTGTTTTTTCCTTTTGTTCACGATGATCGACCTGATATTTTCTTTTGCGACCGTCAATGGTGAAATCTCACCTCTAAGTCCGTAATTAAGAACATGAAGATAATACCAGATGTTGTCTTCCAAAAACTCAAAATATGCATCTCCGGAAAGGAAAACTTCGGCATTGTTGGCCTGAACGGGAACCTTCATGAGCATCTCATTCCAGGTGATCCAGTTCCGGTCTATCACCCCATAATCCTCAGCATAGCGAATACAGTAATATTCCAGGGAGTCCCGGTCTGATTCAAGTTCCGATTTCACCAGTTCGCCAATCTTTTCCCTGTAAGATGAGCTTTGGTTCACGCTGGCATAAACCAGCTGAACAATGTTTTCGTTCAATTTAAAATTTCCGGAAAACTTTTCATAATAAGCTTCTATTTCCTGATTGGTAACGATGGTATCAAGTTTTTGTCTGATCAATGCTGATTCATAAGCAAAAATTATCAGCGAATTCCGGTAATCTTCCAATTGTCTCGAAAAATCTTTTTGATCGGCCGTAAGGTTTTTTTCGGCTTGGTGGAGCAGAATCTGATTTTTCACCCAGTTGTTTAAATAATTCTGGACAAAAGCGAGGCTGTCGGGCGCATCAGAATGAGCAGGGATAAGATTAGCAATATCAGATAAGTAAAGGTACTCATCATACGCCCTGGCAATCACCCTGTCGGAATCGCTAAAGGTGGCTTTGTTGCAGGCTGATATGATGAGTACCAATAATAAAACTGAAATGCTTTTTATTTTCAAATCAATTCTGGTCTATTTTAACTCGGATAAAACGTCCTGGTGAACCTTTACTGTATATTTATTACGTAATTCTTTTATCCATTCTTTTTCAAGGTAATTCTGATAATCGGCGGTGATTAGGCCCCGCGTTTCGGAAAGTGATTTGGGTTCAGGGCCAACCATATCTTCGATGATGAAAAATGCAGCATCGCCTTTGTCGTTGTAAACAATCGAAGTGATACCGGGCTTCCAGGTTACTTTATCCACAAACTGATTTTCGCCTTTAGCAAATTTCTTATTTTTTATTTTCACATCCAGGGTTTCCTGATTTACCAATACTGTATTTAGCTGTTCGGGCTCCATGCCGCTTTCTATCAGATCGCGGGCTTTTTCTGCATCTTCGGGCGTTGTAGAAGAAACCATGACCGCATGAATACGATTTTCCCACATGTAGTTTTCTTTGTTGGCTTTATAGAAGTTTTTCAATCCTGTGGTGTCCTTGATGGCTTTTGTCCACACCATCTGGTCAGTCAATTCAAACAGCAGAATACCGTCACGATACTCTTTAACAAGTGCCTTAAACTCAGGATATTGTTCTTCGAGGCGGGCATCTTCAAAATCAATTACTATCTCATCAACCCATTTATCGTAGGTTTTTTCCACAAAGCTTTCGATGGTTTCCTTTGAATTTATCGATTGATGTTTTTCGATGTAGGCGGCAAAATCCTGCTGGTTATATTTTTTTCCACCGAGTGTAAAAATGGTTTTACTTAACCCTTCAGCCTTGACTGCTTCCCACTTTCTTTTATAAACCGTTGAATCGATCACAGGATAGAAAGCTCTTACAGCATCATCCATGCGCTGGTAACCGGCATCTTTCTTAATCTTCCTGATGATTGATTTTTTACTTTCGTCCGAACGTTTGTCTTTGGAAAGGCTTTGCTTGAGGTCAGCTTTTTCCTCTTCAAAAGATTTGATTGGCTTGGTATCGATCAACTTAATGATGTGCCAGCCATAGGAAGTAAGGATGGGTTCAGAGATCATGCCTGTATCGGGGATAGAACGGATACCATCGATAAAATCAGGAACCATGCGGTTTGAACCGAACCATGGAAGCTTCCCGCCATTATTCGCAGAGCTTTTGTCGTCCGAAAGATTTTTCACGGTCTCGTTCCAGTTGGCACCAGCCTGAATGGCTTTATACACTGAATCGATCCTGGTTTGGAGTTTTGCAGAATCCTCTGCAGTGGCATCCTGTGGCATTTTGAGGAAAAAATGCGCCACCTGCACTTTACCGAGGGCCGGCTCGATACTTTGAACTTTGATGAGGTGGTAGCCAAACTCAGTGCGAACAGGCATCGAAATCTCACCCTTATCAAGTGAGTAAGAGGCATCTTCGAAAGGAAGCACCATATCAAAAACAGTGAAATATCCGATATCTCCACGGTTACCTTTTCTCGCTGGCTGAAATCCGCGTGCCGGCATATCCCTTGCCGAAGGATCTTCAGAAACCTCCTCGGCTACTGCGTTGAAATCTTCGCCATCTTCAACAATTCGTTTTCTGATATCCATGGTTTTATTGTAGGCTTCAAGGGTATCTTTGGCGTTTGCAAAT
>CAYNDN010000267.1:0-7017 GCA_964395075.1 uncultured Lentimicrobiaceae bacterium
CGGAATCCTCTTGCAAGGTATATCCGATGCTTGCTTTTGTTTTGAAGGGATTGGGGAAAATGCCCGTTGTGGACACACTTTCCCCTGATTCAACGCCAATAAAAATAGGGATGGTGGAATTGAGATAGAAATTCAGGGTCATGGTTTCGCCGTTGATGATGGAAACATTATTTATGGTTTGCGACTGATAGCCGCCGGCTTCGCAGGAAATATTGTAAGTACCGCCGGGCAGCCTTAGTGTGTAGTGGCTGCCAAAGGGAGTAGAATAGCTTGCAGTGCCATAATCGGTATTCTGGGCTGTAACCATTGCATTATCGATGGTAAGGTTTGTTTGTGCGTCCCTTACAAATCCCTGAATTTTTCCGAGTGACTGATAAAAGCATCCCATGTCGGCTGCCGAACCATCGGGATCATCCGGGCTTAAGGGATCGCCGGTATCGATGCAGGGTGAAGGTGAAATGCTGTCCAACAGAAAAACATAATTTTCAGGATCAACAAAAAGTGGATCTTCGTCAATGTTATTTTCATAGATGCCATTTTGGATGGTATTAGGCCCAATTCCTGCTTCGCCACCTTCCACATCACACCATTTTACGCTAATATCGCAATCGCCGGATGAAATTGAAATTTGTTGGCCCGTAACACCTGCTGTATTTCCCCAAAAGATATTGTTGATAAACTCAGGATTGGCAAAGGAAAACACATCAACGGCACCGCCAACATTGCCGGCACTGTTCAAACTAAAGGTATTGTTAATAATATTAGGGTTGCTGTTTCCCCATATTTGAATAGCCCCTCCATCGTCTTCTGCATTATTGTTGTAAAACAGGTTTCTGCTGATTTCGGCATTTGAGCCCATGTAGCATAAAATGGCGCCGCCATAGGTAGCAGTATTTTCATAAAAAACGCAACTGTGGATTTCTGGGCTGGCGTTCCATAGCGCTATGGCACCACCCGAAGGATTGTCGCCCTCAATGGCCATGTTATTTCGGAAAATGGAATTGGAAAATTCCACCTCATCATAATCCCTGATAGCAAAAGCAGCACCACAGTTAAAGGGAAATGTGCCATGAGCTTTACCATATTCGAAAATGCAGTGGTCAAAAACAGAAGGATCATTTGTAGCAGGTGTTGCATCATAATCAAAACCATCCCACCACAAATTGGGGTTGGAACGCGTAAACATAATATTATCATCAAGCGTTCCCTGCGCAATTACACATCCCTGCACTGTAAAATGGTAATCCCCGCGCACGGCAACTTTTACTCCGGATTCGATAGTTAAGCTTTGCCCATTTTCAACGGTGATATGGCCATCAACAAAAATGGGTGAATCTTCGGCAGTCCAGGTGCCGCTCACTGTACCTTCGGGGACAAATGTTGCGTTTGCATGGATTCCAACAATGGCTCCCGCTGTGATTTCATAAATTGCCCCATCCCTTCCACTTCCGTCAAAAACATCTACATAATGTATTTCATCTGCACTTGATCTTAAGAAGTGGGTTCCCATATCCTTGATGAAAGATTGCGCAACAAATTGTGCTTCGGGTGATGCATTTGTGGAAATGTTATATACTTTCCCAAATGAAGTTCCGCCCATCCAATAGCTACCTGCCGAAATGATTTTATTGGTGTCATTCAAAACTTTTAAAATGGGTTCTCCATCCAGTTCAATGGTGAATAAATTGTTGTAGTAGTTACTCCAGCCGGGCCCCCAGTCTTCACCTTCAACATCCGGCCCAAGGCTGTTCAGTCCCATTTTAATTTTAAGGTCACCAAATTCAAATCCACGGTATTGGAGCTGAATTGAGGTATTCAAAAATCCTTTTTGGCCGTCGAGGAGATGTCCGAGGCAGGCATCGGGATCGGGGTCGATGCCATCGTAATCCACTGATGCGCTAAAATATAATTGTGTGTCGTGCCCATCACCTGCGGGTTCCGGCCCGCTGCCATCGGCATCCCAGCCTGCAAAGCCTTCGTGGTCGGCATTTAGTCCCTGGAAAGGGAAGGTGGGCAATCCTTTTTTAAAAGATCCCGAAACATCAAAGTATCCGCCTGATCTGCCATTTCCTGAAAAGGTAGCAGCATCGGTAACCTGCATGTCCATCTTTAATTCTTCATTGCTCAGGTCGGCCAAAAGTGCAGCCGCCACATTTTTAACCGGATCGGGGCTGTTCGCTGAAATATCAGTCACTATTAAAAATCCCGACTCAAACTCGCTAGAAGCAGTATTGGATTTATAAATTATATAATCCCCGACAGCTTCTGCCATTAGATACCCATCCAGTTCAAAGGTGCAATGTACCGGATAGAAATTAGCATAATGGATAGCCCCCAATTGAAACCAATCGATTCCCTCAATATCATCACCCATGCTGCTAAGTGAAAACTTAATGGTTAGCTGTTCAGCAGAGAATCCATTATTTAGAATCGCCTGTTCTAACAATGGGAAGCCAGTCATATTGTCAAGCATGTGTGCACCTGATGAACTGCCGGGATCCACGTAATCGCGCGAAGCAATATAATACGTAAAAGTTCCATGGCCATTTCCAAAAGGTTCAGGCCCCGAGCCATCGGCATCCCAGGCGGCTGCGCCTTCGCCTTCCGAGTAGAGCCCCTGGAAATTGATTTGAGATTGAGCAATTAATAGACTCGTTGCCATAAAAAAGACAACCGAAACAGTAAGAATTCTTGTAAGAGTTTTCATAACTTCTCCTTTTTTTAAATTAGAAAATAAATGATTTAATAATAAATGAAAAACTAAGGTGTAAATCTACTTCGCCGGAAAGGCAAAATGTTGACAGATGTATGAACGCCGGGGTTAGTTTTATGAACGCCGGGGTTTTCTTTACGAACGAAGTTTCTGGAGAGGAGAGATCTGTGGTTAGCGTGAAAGAGACTTTAGCGAACTAATAGAACGAAGCGATTAAAGTGACTTTAGCGAACGAAGAGACTTGGGAGATGAGTAATGGATTAGTGGAGCTTTGTGGCGACAAAGAATCGTCCGCAAGACTTTCTAAAGTCAATGGAGTATTGGTGTATTGGTGTATTGGAGTATGGGAGTATTGGAGTATTGGAGTTTGGGGCAACCTCGGAACGTTCGAAGGACTTTCGAGCGTCTAAATACAGACCTCCTGACCCGTCGTAAAAGTCATTGTCACAAAAAATGAGATTCCTGCCTGCCGGCAAGGCAGGTCTCCCTTCAACATTGTCTCGATGGACGGGATAAACTGTTTGAGTTGTGTCGGCGGTACTTATGAAATTGTTTTTAAAAGAAATATTAGATTCCTCCCTTCGGTCGGAATGACAGGGTATTGCCGGGTATTTGGGGGCAAAAAAGGGGCGGCTGCGCCGCCCCTTTTTTGCCCCCGTTTCCACACCGGCACTTGTCACTTCGACTGAGTGCAGCGAGGGAGAAATCTAAAATTAGCGACAGACTGCTTTACGAATCAGTCCTTGCAATTACTTGAAAATCAATATCAAGTCAGGAGATCTGAAAATAGTGATTTAGCTGCAAATAATGATCAGCCACCCCGTGAATATTACCTAAACACGAAGCAGAGATTTTTGGCAGGAAGAAATTGGTTCGAAAACCATTTCACGGGGTGACAACCTGCCCGGAAACAAACTTTTTATGCGCCTCCAAATCCCACTGCAAATCCATCTCCTCAAACATGGTGCGGGCTTTTTCGAGGTAGTCTGTGGCTGAAATCCCGTTGAGTTGGGTAAACTTGTTGTTGGGGTCGGAAAGGAATTTGCCGGTTTCGAAATAAGCACGGGATAGTTCCAGGCGGCCGTTGTATTTTTCGCCGGTGGCAATGGCAAGGCTGAGGTTTTTTGAAACCTTTGCGTATTCTTCCTTTAAATAAAACATTCTTGCCCTTAACAAATAGGCTTCGGTAAGATTCGCTACATATTTTCGTGATGTTTTTATTAGCTTATTTGATGCAGCAAGTATTTCTTTGAATTTGTCCTTAACGTTTTCTCCATTATTCTTTTGTGCTTTTAAAAGTTCAAGGTCAAGTTGAATTTTTGTAATAAGGTAGTGAGCATTTAAAACCGGTATCGGTTTGCTTTCCTGCAGGTTCTTTTCCGCTGCATTAATTGCTGCTAACGCATCATTAATTTTCCCGTTGTAAATATTGAGTTGAGCCTGAACAAGGTTCAGAACAAACAAATGTGTTTTGTTCTCAGTGCCCTTTATATGCTTTTTACCTTCATCAAGAAACTCCTGAAGCTGATCAAATTTCCTGAACTTCATCATACCATAAGCTGAAAAGCGATACTGGTTGCTTCTTGCATGCCAGTTTTCAAAGGAATCGGCAATTTCACCGAAAATATCACTAACTTCTTTTAAAATAGCAGCATCACCCAACTCAATTTGCTGAAAACCATAATAAAGTACATATAGTGTTGTTAACCACAATTCACCGATACTTATGCCTTTTTGATATACACTGCTAAAACTTTCATTTTTTTGCCAATTTCCAGTGTTGCAATCAAGCATTACTTTTGCCATGCTGTATGAAATCAATAAATGCAGATCGTTTTCAACACCATTTTTTTGGACAAAAGCTAAAATTTTCCTACTTGTATTGTAGGAGAATCCTGCCCAGACCAATACAGCTGCATAGCCCGTGTACATAGCCAGGGCCGAGTTAGACTTTCGAATATCAAAATTTCTGAATCTTGTCACAGCAGCGGCAGAATTTAAAACAAAATGCTTTGGGTTTATCATTGATTGGGCATAACTTCTTTCGAGAATGGTTCGGAATATCGCCTCATCAATATTTTCCAAAGGTTTCTTAAAATACAGTGATTCATTATTAAAAATAAATATGGTTGCAAACATCGAACTAACGCCTCTTAATAATATTCCGCTGTTCGTTTTGGCTACACGAAAATTGTAATATTGATCAAAGATTGATTCAAACAGATTAACAGCTTCTTGATTCCGACCAACTGCCTGGTACATAAAACCAATTTTTATCCTAAGCTTTTTGATTTCAATATCATGAGGATCTTTTTTCCTGGCCTCCGGCAAAGATTCAAGCGTGGTTTCAAAAAATCTTAACGCCTCAGATGAAGCCCCTGATTTCATGGCTTCATCGCCGGCTTTCAGGAGGTACTCTTCTGTTTTCTCTTTGTTTTCGGCCATTTCGTAGTGATGGGCCAGGGTAGCGTAAAACTCGTTCAGGTTTTCGGCAAACACCTTTTCGATAGAGCGGGCAATCTTCAGGTGCATCTCCTTTTTGGTTTGCATCACGATAGATTCGTATGTGGCCTGCTGCGCCAGGGCGTGCTTGAATAGGTACTCGATCTCGTCCTTCTTTTTGCTTTCGCCGATAAGCTGCACCTCTTTGAGGTACTGAAGCCGCTCGTCCAGCTCGCCGATGGTGTCGGCGGCTTCTTCCAATACTTTAAAGTAAAAATTGCGCCCGATCACGGAAGCGGTTTTCAGCAGTTCTTTGGTTTTCTCGTCGAGCTTGTCCACCCGCGAAAGGATCACCTCATTGATGGTTTCGGGGATGTTGGCCTGGTTGATCTTTTCGTTAACCCGGAAATCGTTGTCGTGGATTTCGATGATGCCTTCGTCGATAAAACTGCGGATCACCTCCTCGATAAAAAACGGGTTGCCTTCGGTTTTGCGGATGATCATTTTTTCGGTTTCAGCGGGCAGCCTCACCTTGCGCAGCAGGTTGATGATGAGTTGCTCCGCGTCGGTTTCCCTCAGGGATGAAATGTGGATGGTGCTGTAATCGCCGGGAAACTGATCCACGAGATATTTCAAAATGTAATCGCCGGTTTCTTTGTAGCCTGGGCGCAGCACATTGATGAACATCACCGGGTGGTTGAGCGACAATTTGTACAGCGACTCAAACATGGCGATGGAGGAGGCGTCGGACCAGTGCATGTCCTCCACGAGGTAAATCCGGGGCTTGTCTTTGGCAGCCGCTATGATGAGGTCGCGCAGGTTTTTCAGGATCAGCTTTTCCAGCGCTTCGCCTTCGATACCCTGAACCCTTTCTTTGTGTTTCCCTTCCAGCGGCAGTCCCATCATGGTGGCAACAAAGGCATAGATTTCATCGGCCTGTTCGGGGGTGTTGTGTTTTATTCCTTGAAATAGTTTTGTGGAGGCTTGCGTGGGTGCATCTTCTTCAGTAATACCGGCCCAGGAGCGGATGAGGTTGATGATGGGGTGATAGCTCAGGTTTTGTCCGGTGGATAAAGCGCGGCCTTCCAGCATCAGCACTTTCTCCATTACGGGCTGCACTTTCATCTCGGCCATCAGCCGCGACTTGCCAATGCCTGCCTTTCCCACGATGTTCACGATGGCGCCTTTGCCCGCCGCCAGGTCGCTGATCAACCCTTCCAACTGTTCCATCTCGCGGCTGCGGCCCACCATCTCCGAAACAATTTTACGCTGTGGGCTGATCTTCAGGTTGAGCTTTTTGTGCTTTTTCTTCAGCGGTTCAAAAATGGGGAGTGTTTCTGTTCCGCCTTTCAGCGGGATGGGTTCCAGTTTTTCAAATGCGTAGTATTCGCCGGTTGCTTCAAATACGGACTGATCGGTGAGTGCCTGCTCATTGCTGCAAAAGCGGCAGATGCGCTCGGCGTGGTTCACGGCCTCGCCGAGGATGGCCGTTTGCCCGCTTTCGCCCGGGCCGATTGCTGTTTCGGTGATCATTCCGGAGGCCAGGCCCATTTTCACGCTGAACGGCTGTCCGGGAAGCTTTTCATCAAAGTGTGCCTGAAGCTGTTCTTTGATCGCGAAAGCGGCATCCAGGGCATGAAGGGCTGCCGGACTTCGGGCTTGTCCGCCATAAAACGCGCCAAGCGCCGCATCGCCGGTAAAGCGTTTGAGCTTGCCATGGTGGAAGCGCAGGTTGGTTTCGAGCAAATGATGGATTTCGTTCACAAAATCAGCTATTGCCGCTTCGGGCATCAGCTCATCCAGCGAACCGATTCCCTGAAGCGTTGCGTACAATATGACGGCCTGTTGTTTTTTCATGGCTT
>CAYNDN010000268.1:0-7001 GCA_964395075.1 uncultured Lentimicrobiaceae bacterium
CAGCTTTTTATCCCCACGTGGCAACATATTCTATAATTTTGTGAATTAAGCAAGTTAACCTAATTTCCGGACAATTTACGGTAAAATTCTGACTTTTCCTTATCGTTGAACCTGACATAAATATTGCTCAAAAACCGGGCATATTCTGGTTTGGGATCAAGGTTATAAAGCTTTTCGAAATCGGCCAGTGCAACCTTGAATTTTGCTGTTATTTTATCAAGTTCGTCAAGCAAACGTTTGTATTGTTTGTTTGTCTGGTTTTCTTCGTAAGCTTTCATCTCGCGCTGATAATGATCTTCGGCCTCCTGAAATGTGGATTCTGCTTTAAATTCCAGGGCAGGGATGTTGGTTGGATTTAATTCAAGTAATTTGCTTGAAAGTGATGCACAAACCTCATCATTTTCAAGCTCCATGTTAACCTTGAACCACTTTTCCAGCATTTCTTCGGATGAAGTTGTTTTTTCGGACAATTGCGGCCATAATTCCGCAGCAGGTTCCCAGTTTTTGCTTTCCACATACGTTTCGAACAGCTGCATTTTTACATCCTGTATTTTGTCGCCATCCGGAAACTTTTCCACATAATCCTTCAATGCTATCATTTCTTTTGAGAGGTTATCAATTTCACGATAACCTTTGGCCAGGCCAAAATAAGTTTCACCTGAAACATAAGGGGTGTAAGTATCCATTTGCAGATAATCCAAGGCTTTATTCACATTGCCTGTTTGCATGGCTGCAAGGCCGGCTTTGCCATAAGCCGGGCACTCGTCAGTACGGCCTTCGTCTTGGTAGCTTTTAATTATTTGCTCATACCCAATAAGGGCGGTAGTATAGTTTTTTGCCGCAAACGCCTGATCAGCATTAGCTTTTAAATCAGCCACTTTTGATGTTGTTCCGCAGCCGGCAATCATTAAAACAATCAATAACCAAACAAAACTTTTCAACTTCATCCGAAATTTTTTTTCCAATTAAATGGCGGCAAAGTTAAAACAATATCCTTCGTCATAAACAGTTGCCTATTTGTATTAATTAAAAATTAGCTTTACCGGTCATATTTTTAGATAAATTGACCATGCTCCGGGAAATTAGTTATACTTTTGCGTTTTCCACCACAAGAGATTTAGAATGTCTGATATTATGAATCCTCCTACTATTGAGCAATTGCTCCGGTTTATGTTAAGCAGTTTTAATGAAAAGGGCGAAATTTTTGATATCCCTGAAAAACTCTTTTATAAACATTGGCACTATCATACACTTTACACCACAAAACAGGGCCAAAAAATACATAATCCCATCGGGATTTCATCGGGGCCGCATTCCCAAATGGCTCAAAACATCATTGCCTCCTGGCTTTGTGGGGCACGTGTTATCGAATTAAAAACAGTTCAGCCCAATCCGGTTGAGGTAAGAATTAAGCCATCAATTGATATTTTTAATGGTGCCTACAATTGTGAAAGATCACATGAATTAACTGTTGAGCAGGCTTACGATCAGTATTTGAATGCCTGGATATTGATTCATGTATTACAACATAAGCTTTCGTTAGATGCGTATAAAAATGCAGATATAGGAACACTTTTTATCATGAGCCTGGGTTATTCACTTTCTGATATAAGAAGTGATAAAATCCAGTGGTTTATTGATAACATGTTAGATAGTAGTGAGAAGAAGGCCGAAAAAATAAAAGCAATTAAAGCTATATATCCTGATATAGTAGCATTAAATATCCCTGACCGCATATCAGGCAGTTTTATTGTAAATACATCCAAAGGCTGCTCATCAAGAGAGTTGGAATACATCTGCAAATTCCTGGTGATTGATAAAAAACTGCATCCTTCCATTAAATTTTCACCCAAACTCCTTGGATTTAAATCGGTCATGGCAATCCTGAGTGCTGAACATACTTTTGAAGCAGAAATTAAAGAGGAAGATTTTGAAGACAGCCTTCAATACCCTGAGGCTATCACCCTTATTGAAGATGTTACAAAAATAAGCAAGGAAATGGGTCTGGAGATGACCGTAAAAATTTCGAACAGTCTATCGTGTAAAAACAACACTTCTCAAATACCATCACAGGCCGGAGAGGTATACATGAGTGGGCGTGCACTCCATCCCATTGCCGTAAACCTTGCCGCCAAACTACAATCGAAATTCGAAGGACAGCTTGACATATCATTTTCCGGCGGAGCCAGCAGCTCAAATGTTGTAAACCTCATTCAAAGTGGTTTCCGGTCTATCACCGTTTGTACCGACCTTTTAAAGCCGGGTGGATATGGTCGTTTGAATCAGTATTTTAATACCCTGTCAAAAACATTTGCCAATTACCAGGCCAAGAACCTCCGGGAGTTTATCCTGAAATCCGGGAACGAGTATGGCGTTATTGAATCTGCCCTGGAAAACCTGAGAAATTATGCCATTCGTACTTTGAGCGACCCGGATTATCAAACCAACGAACTCTCCGGTATCAATATAAAATCACAACGGCAGCTCAACCATTTCGACTGTATCCATGCCCCATGTGCAGAGGCCAGCCCATTGAATATCGACACATCCAGCTATTGCTGGTTTACCAATAAAAACGACGCCAACAAAGCGATCAACGCCATCCTTGCCGATAATCCTTTGCCATCCGTGGTTGGCATGATTGGTGATGATCCCTCCAGGCTCAAATGCGTGCGGAACAATTATGATTATCCGGTGCTGATGAAAGAAGTAGAGCGCTTTATTGCAGAATATGAACCTGAAGAAAACACAGGGCTGCCGGCCCTACCACCCAATGGAATGAATGTGGCAGTTATCGGTGGTGGAATTTCAGGATTATCGTGTGCATGGTACCTTTCCAGGTATGGATTTACAGTTGATGTTTACGAAGCGGAAGAAAATCCAGGCGGCATGGTGAATACAGTAGTGCCATCATTCAGGATTACTGACACTGCCCTGCAAAAGGATATAAAGCGCATAAAAAATGCAGGGGTGAAAATCCTCGCCAACACAACCATCGACAAGGAACGCTTTGAACGCATTCGTAAATCATACAATTTTATCTATGTGGCAACTGGTGCAACCGTTGCAAATAACCCGGATATTGACACAAAGCGTGCTAATAATGTATATGATGCCATTCAGTTTTTAAAAGAGGCAAAAAAGAAACCGGATTTTGATCCAGGCAGTAACATTGCTGTGCTTGGCAGTGACTGGCTTGCGGCAGATGTGGCCAGAACCGCCATCAGGCTTGTTGGTGATGAAGGTTATGTGGCTTTGATAACACCATACGAGGAAAAAGACCTGCAAATCGACATGCATACGCTGAGGGCTCTCCGCGAGGAGGAAATTGAAATATTTGAAAAATGCAGACCGAAAAATTTCAACATTACCGAAAATGCCGTCGAAAGTATCGAAACCGTTGAAGTGGAAAAGGTTGATGATAAGCGCCTGAAAAAGGCGAAATTTAAAGATATTGAAGGCAGTGAACAGGTATTTAAGTTTGATGCAGTTGTATCATGCTCAGGTTTGAAAGCCGATGCAAGCTTCCTTGACAAGAAAAACCTAAAACTCAATAGCCAAACCAAAGAAACCCAAATAGCACATGTATTTGCAGGAGGAATGGTAACTGACCCGATGGGCTCGGTGATGTCGGTAATTGCTGATGCCAAGGATGCAGCACACCAAATTGCCCGTAAGGCCAGCGTAAAGATCCCCGAAATGCTGTTTTCACAGGAAAAAGATGTTGACATTCAACAATTGAAAATTAAAAAAACTCAGGTTGAGAAACCAAATATGCCTGAAGAAACACCTCCCGAAAACCGTAACGATTTTAAACCGGTAGTCAGTACACTTAAACCTGTACGTGCCTTAAAAGAAGCCGCGAGATGTCTCCAGTGCGACACGCTCTGTAATATTTGTGTGGATGTGTGCCCCAATCAGGCTATTATTGGTTTTGAGGTAAACCTGGACGATATCACCATTCCAACCATTACAATGGATGATGACGAGTTTTATGTTTCGGAAAGGGAAAAACTAGCGATTAAACAAAAACATCAAATCCTGATTATCAACGACTGGTGCAACAACTGCGGCAATTGCACCACATTTTGTCCTGCTGCCGGTTCGCCAAACAAAGACAAGCTCAGAATCCATTTTAACCGCGAAAGGTTTAATAAAGATACCGAAGGATTGCTGGTGTTAAGAAACGGAAATTATCACGATATCACACTCAAAAAAGACGGCAACCTGTCGATGCTCACCGAAAACTGGGACGCGTATATTTTTGAAAATGACGATTGCATGGTTGTAATTGAGAAGGAAAATTTTAAAATCCAGCAAGTAAGCGTTTTCAGCGACAATAATGACCCCTTCCAGTTAGAAAGCCTGGCCGAAATAAAAATGTTTTTAAACGTAGTAACTTCTTTGATTTAATCAAAGCTAATTGAAAGCAATTGATTAATAACTCACTTTTTGGTTTTGGCTTGTCCGGGTGGGTAATTGATAATATACTTCACTATCTCAGTTCACCTCTCTAATCCACTTCGCTCGCCTCGCTGCGAAGCGGCCAGGCTTTGTTCTGCTGATTTGCATGTTAATATAGATTGGCGACGGCGAGGACGGTGCACCAGCTAAACGAAAACGATGTATGAATTTAGTCAATAGAAGTTTTTTATGCAACCTTCATCCATGATTTTTATGATTGCATAAACCATTGTCATTATTTTTTGTTTAATATTAAACATCAAAAATTAAACATAACTATGGCGAAAAAAAACATCAAAGGCATGGCCCGCGAAAAATCATCCACAGGATCAAAGGATAAAATTATTGAGGCCTACATAGATTTTGTCCTTCGAAACGGAAAAGACCCGGCATCAGTTTACATTTTTTGTGAAGACAACGATATGACTGAAAGTGAGTTTTACGAGTCTTTCTCTTCATTTAAAAACCTCGAAAGTGAAATCTGGAAATCGTTGGTCACCAGCACTGTAGATGCCTTACATGCTAATGCTGATTACAAAGAATATGATGTAAGGGAAAAGTTGCTTTCGTTTTACTACACGCTGGTAGAGGTGCTTAAAAAAAACAGAAGCTATACACTGGTTAGCTACAAAAACCGTGACCGCCGTGAAATGAAACCTGCCTATCTGAAAGGGACAAGAAAAGTTTTTAAATCCTACATCGAAAGCCTGGTAGAAGAAGGCATTCAATCAGAAGAAATCAAAAAACGACCCTATATCTCCGATAAATATGATGAAGCACTCTGGGTTCAGTTTCTGTTTGTGCTGTATTTCTGGATTAACGATGACAGCCCGGGATTTGAAAAAACAGATGCAGCCATCGAAAAGGCAGTAAAACTTTCATCTGAACTGATGGGCGAAGGCCCCGTAGATTCATTTATTGACCTTGCCAAATTTTTATACCAGAACGCAAAATGAACGACCAGATAAGCATTCCAACTTCAAAAGTACAGCGTGCATCAAAGTTTATGAAAACCGGAGCACGTATTGGCGGAAACTACATGAAATATTATGCACGCAAAACTTTTAATGGTGATAGCAGCAAAGAATCGTTGCACCAGGACAACGCGAACGACATTTATAATTCGTTGAGCCAGTTGAAGGGCAGTGCGCTAAAGGCTGCTCAAATGATGAGCATGGATAAAAACATTCTTCCACGGGCTTATTCCTCCAAATTTTCCATGTCGCAATACAGTGCCCCGCCGTTGTCGTACCCGCTGGTTGTAAAAACGTTTCAAAAAACATTGGGGAAAACTCCCATCGAGTTGTTCGACACTTTTACCCGAAGGGCCACCAATGCCGCATCCATCGGGCAGGTACACAGGGCAACGCTCAAAGGCAAACATCTCGCTGTTAAAGTGCAATATCCCGGTGTGGCCGAAAGTGTGGGTTCCGACCTGAAAATGGTTAAACCACTTGCCATGCGTATCATGAACATTTCGGAAGGAGAATTTAGCCTTTATATGGAAGAAGTAAAAGACCGGCTTTTGGAAGAAACTGATTACAAACTGGAACTCAAAAGGTCAGTAGAAATTTCTGAAGCCTGCGAAAAAGAGGTGAGAAATTTATACTTCCCAAAGTATTACAAGGAATTTTCCAGCGATAAGATCATCACCATGGACTGGATAGATGGTGCACACCTTAAAGAGTTTCTCGAAACCAATCCATCACAGGAAGTCCGCGATAAAATCGGCCAGACCCTATGGGATTTTTACGATTTCCAGGTGCACAAACTCAAAATGGTTCATGCCGATCCGCATCCCGGAAATTTCCTGTTCACTGAATACGGCCAGGTTGGCATTATCGATTTTGGATGTGTGAAAGTAATCCCGCAGGAATTTTACGAAAACTACTTCAAACTTTACGATCCTTCGGTACTTGATAATGAGCAGGAAATGATAGAACTATTTCATAAAAATGAGTTTATCACCGATCAGGATTCGGAGAGAGAAAAAGAACTCTTCATTCCACTTTTCAAAGAAATCATCACTTTGCTTGGTAAACCATTTATTGAGGGGTACTTCGACTTTGGTGATGATGAATTCTTTAAGCGCATTTATACTTTAAGCGATGAAATTTACAAGAACAAAGAGGTAAGAAACTCAAAAACTGCACGTGGCTCAAAACACGGACTTTATATCAACCGTACTTATTTTGGATTATATACCATGCTGAATGATTTGAAAGCAAGGGTAAATACCCGAACAATGTCTGATATAAAGCAATATAGGAGTTAAGCCTCCGTGATAAAGAGGCCAGTGTTTTTCTATAAGAATTGCTGTTTTTTACGATGTTAGCAACCCTTATTCTTATTATTCCCCTTTATTAAATTTCAAACTATTATTTTTGAAAAACATAAGTATTTGTAACCACATTGTCTGAATTTCCTCCATTACTTGAAATTAGTTCATATCCATTGTTTTTAAACTCATTAAGCTTTTTTTGAATAATTGATAAATTATCGGCAAAGTTTTTCGCTCTTAATCCTTTTAATGCAAA
>CAYNDN010000269.1:0-6108 GCA_964395075.1 uncultured Lentimicrobiaceae bacterium
TTATCCACTCACTGAAAAACGGCGAAATATTATTTGATAAATCATACCTGTCACTCACATTCAGGGAAAGTCACCTCGCCATCAGCGTTCATCAGGATGAAGTAAGCACTTCCCGGGTTGCAAAAAATGCTGAACTGCGAATAATGTTTACAGCTCAGCATTTTTATGGTCAATTAGTTTTTTATCATTCGCTCAACCTTGATGAGTTTTTCATTTTCAATTTTTAGCAGGTAGATGCCCGAATTCAAGGTAGATAAGCTGATTTCGTTTTTACCTGGCTGAAGTTGTGTGGATATCAGCTGGCGGCTTTGCATGTCGTAAACGGAAAGCCGGGCAGTAATATCCAAGGGCATGTTGATGAATACCTGATCCTTTGCAGGATTTGGATAGATGGAAATTTCGCTGCTCTCATGATTTGGCACATCCACTTTTAAATCAGCAATTGCAGACAAACCATTTACCGCAAACTTGCCATCTGCAAACGGGAGGCTTTCATCGTATTCTAATTGTAGGCCATACACATCGTTCCCATCAATCCACTTAAAACTGATGGGTTCTCCCTCTGCAAAGCCATCTTTATTGGGGGTGAGCGGGTCATCTCCACAAAGTGTGCTTGATGTGTTTTCAGTTGTGAATTTGCTTATGCCATAGCAATTTCCCAACTCATCAAAAGCTCCAAGGAAACCTGATTGCGTTGGAAACGCTCTTAGGATTTTGGCAGGTAAGGCGATGGTATGCGTAAAAGCTGTTCGTTCAATATCAAATCCCTCCGGAACAATCTGCGGCTGAATACGAAATCCTGTTGATTTCAAACCATCGCAATCCGGGAAAGAGATCTCTGTTGCCTCGTCCAGTAAAACAAAATATGCTTTACCAGGCGTTAGAACGGATAAAGTGTTAATCCCAAACTCCGGCCAATACACGTTCCATCCGGCAACTTCTTTAACGATAATTACATCGGTGCCTTCAAACAGTGTTGCAACATCTACATCACATTCTGAAAGCACGGGGATCAGGTTCCATCCGGCGGCAAGTTGCAGGGTTTTGTTGGTTTCCCGTGTCCCCGAAATGGTAAGTTCCACTTCATTGGCCATTTTTATCTGGTAGCCCTGGTGGGTATTCCAGTTGTTAAGTGTATTAATGTTCTGTGCCGGCCAGTAGAATCCACTATCATTTTGTAGAATAGCAAGGTTATCAACCACTTTATTAAAAATTTCTTCAATGGTGTCATTGACTGGCTTGAAATAACTGGATAGTCCACTCCAGCCAAAGGGTATTTCTACAATATGGCTGTTTACAACAATATTCTTTACTGCTTCATTGTTAGATTCATCAACCTCAATAATGTCATCATCCGCATCTATTTTAATGATCAAATTACTTTCACCATAAATCTCAATATTTGGGATGGGAATTGTATCAGAGTAAATCAGTGTTGAATCTGTGGATTGATATGGAATGTTTTTGGTTGATAAACACAGGTCATTGGATTGTAATATGGAGTCACTTGAAATGAAAAACTTGATGTTTTGACTACCCGCATAGTAATTACCGATATTTGATACTAAATATTCAATTACCAAATCGGTGGAATTTGAAACCGTAGAGTTTAATATCTCGATGTCACTGATCTTGATATCCGGAAGCATTACACTTACAAGGATTGTATCAGATATGGTCATGTCATCAATATGGCTGTTGTATCCTATAACCACTGATCCGGTATCAGATAAATTTGAATAGAGTGTAGAAACCAGGTTCAGCGAATCAAGTGTAATGCTGAATGCTGTATTCTCAACATTTGAAGTAATTATTTCTGAGGTATAAAAAATGGTGTCATACCCAGAAACATTGTACAGGTAATCTTTCAGGTCAACGTTAAAATAGTTTTGATTTTGACTTAGTGTGATATCAGGAATATTTAGGAGAGGTATGGTATCAACTACCTGCACATACTGAATGAGACACCGTTCAAAATCATATGAGTTGTAAATGCCATTGAAATTGTATTTAATTTTATACTCACCTGATGATGTGAAATCATAAGGTTTACTGAAAATATAACTTGAGTCGTGTATTGTGTAGCTTGTAGAAATATCAAAAATCTCTTCCTCTGCATTCGGTGAATATATAGATACTGTTACAACTAAATTAGTAGCAAGATCAAAGTCATTAACTTTTAATCCAACCTTGAGTTCATTGTCTTTGTGTCCTTTTGACCTTTGAAGTGTGTCGATTGTATGCACAATAATATCAGTCTCGAAATATGCTAAACTTTTGTACATAAGGGTGTCTACTCCCATTTGATCAGATTCAAGCCAGATATGCCATAGTCCGGGCTCAGGATATGGTATATCAATAACGTAGTGTCCAAGATCAGTATTCTGATAATAGGAGGCTCCTGTAAATGAGGAGTCTGCTATTGAACCATCTGGTAATTTTAGTTTCAAACTAACCGGTATGTTTTCGTCAACTACGTCATAGGATGAAATTGAGAATTTAACTGATGCAGTTTGGTCATCAATGTTGAATGGGGTCAGAATTGAATCGGTTAAACTGGCACCTTGCGCCTGTACTGTGTGGTACTTAATATCAGAATTGTTATTCTTATTTTTACTTCTACCCAAGCTGGTAATATTTAAAATCTCATTGAATGTTTGACAATACCCAAAATCGATTTTTTTTGTTGCAATATTATCTCCATTATCATTTTCTATCCAAATGTTTAATTCCCCCTGATCTACTTCCATTGCGCAGCCATTATAAGTAATTGCCCTGTTTCCTTTTGCAATTAAAATCTTGTCGTTGAAGTAGTAATTATTCGTAACTTCCTCATCATTAATAATTCTTCTATAAACGCCTAATTTCGAGTAGCCCCTAAAGATTTTTTTGAAAAGGTTGAAGTTTCTTGGTGTAATTACCAGCCTGCCTTTCTTCTTACGATAATAAACATTGTATTCATCAATGAAGGTATTATCTGATAGAGAAATATTTAGGATTCCTTTCTGGTAATCAACCCCATTATCAGTGTTGAGTGATTCAAGATTTTGCCCCACGGGTTTTAGTACTGATTTATTAGCGTTTATTACTGCGGTAATTTCATCTTTACCTGCCATTATATTTAAAAATTGAATATAGGGCTGGGTGAAATATTCCGTAATAATGTTTGGTAATAATTCCTCATCCCCATAATTTTGCATGGTTTGATTACCACGTACAAAACTTTGCATGTGAACAGCATCATTATGATTTCCATGAAATGTGGCAAAACCGATTTCTTTGTCTAGAAGCGAACCAGAACTTATTGAAACTATCCCATCGTGATGGTGACTTGCCTCAGGGTGTATACATGTATGCTCGTCAGGTGAAGGAATAATTGTATTAAATGGCCATGGAAATTTATCAGTTTTTTCCTTAAGCCAGGGTTTATCAACATATTGAAAATAAGTGTCACTCATGTAAAAGTTATAAGTGGTACCAAGTATGACAAAATAATCATCTTCAATAGAACTATTATTGTTGAGATCAGGTAAAGTGTGATCATAAATAAACCAGGTTGCGTCACTTCCAAGCTTCATATCCCTTACAGCAGGAGCATCACTATCGTAATGTAGGGCAAATTCCAGTAGTTCACTAAAAGGCGTTTTGCTGTAAAGATTAGCTCCAAGCGAACCATGTGATGGTGGAGCAGAAAATAAAGCTTTTTCTACATATAATTTTGCCTCATTAGGAAACTGAGTAAGGTATCTCAGTGTTCCCAACCCACCCATACTATGTGTAACTATACGTATTTTCTTTGATGGATAATAGGTTTTAAGTTCATTTAATGATCGTTTTAAACACATGGCGATTTTTTCATGAGCGTCATTAAACGGATAATAAAACTGCCAGGTATCAAATGGTGAACCCAATTTGTTCAGTTCTTTTGCGGTGGTAAACCAATATGAAGTTTCGTTATGTGTGACTTCAGCATTTGGGTTTTTTATCAACGTAAATTTTCCCTCCCAACCATGAACTAGCAATAAAGGCAATTTATCATAATTTATTTGAAATTCGTTTTTTGGTGGAATCAACATGGAAACAGGATATTCTCCAATACTATAATAATCCCAAGCCGGATCATACTCCGGGGAACTTTCTGAGTATGGGTAAGCATTATTTTGGCAGATTTCATTGTCATTGTGTAAAATAAGTATAGCCTCTCTTTTAAAATTCTGTTCCTTTTCCGGAGTATATTCAAAATGAATATGACCAATTTGATTTAAGTTTTGATTGAACAATAATATTGCATCATTAAAAGATGTAATAAATTCATGGCCATTTGGTAAATCTTCCTGAGATGGAAAATTATCAATTAATACTTCTCCATTTATTACATCAAAATATTGATATTGAGTCGCTGAACATAAAATGTCGTCCTGAGTCAGATAATAATATCCGACTTTTGAAATAGTCGGCCCACTGGTAGGATCTGTTTTGATAATCTTTAGCTTAATTCCATGATTAGCAGGCGAAACAGTGATATAATCCTCTTTAGTTAGTGTTTCAATTTCTCCATTAGCGTTCACCGCAGTTAAAGTTACGTCATAGGTTTCGGGTTCATCAAACTGATGCATAGGATTTTGTTCAATAATACAAGCTGAAAAATCCCCAAACTGCCACGTCCAGCTGTTCGGCATAGGGTTCCCAACAGACAAATCAGTAAACTGAATGGGTTCATTTACACTCACTTCGGTTTTGTCCGCCTTGAAATTCACATTGAAGGAAATCACTTCATCATTTACACATCGGACACTTAGACCATAGCCCTTATTCCTCAATGTTCTGTATGCCTGTGCAGTATTGTATTCGTAGCGGTGATAGTTAGCACTGTATTGATTAGTTTGTGTTGAAGTCCAGTGATACGAGTAAGGGCCCATATTCCCAAAGCCCCCTCCGGAGGACATATTTCCACCCGGCAATGCAGTAAATCCTGTGCTGTTGGTGCCCCCGTCATTTGGAAAGCTCCAAAGTGTTGTTCCCTGCATTTTCAGATTTCCTCCAGCATCAAAACCTCGCCTGCCGGTATTTAGCCATTCAGGATCGCCAACCGGATATTGGCTGTCAACCGTACCTTCCAGAATATTCCATTCATGATCTGCAGGTAAATGCCATCCAATTGGGCAAATACCTTGATTCCCTTCTTCTACCGTGTATTCCATCATTTCATCCCATGAATAAAGACCACCAAAAATTTCACAATTTAAGGGATCGTCATTGTAGCAGTATTTTTCAATAATTCCGTTATTAGTAGCTGATTGTCCTGCAGTAATAATCTCACCTATGTTCAAATTCTCTTGCATCCAGCATTGGTTGCCAATGGGAACCGTTTGGTAGGTTTGGCCATCACGTGGATCGGTAAAGGGCTGGCCGCAGGTGAAGGTGGGTTGGCTTTCGGTGTAGAGGGCCTGGATTTCCTGTTCGGATAAAGCACGATTAAAAATTCGAATGTCATCAATAGCTCCATTAAAATAATGTTGATAAACATTTGGAGAATTATTTCGCATCCCAATGGTCAATGGATGATTAATCGAAGATGGATCAGGGGTATTAAATAATTGATCTTCCAGTTCTCCATCAATATATAGTTTATAGTTCCCAACAAAATCCTTAGTCACTACTGCAAAATGCCAGTCGTTAGGTTCTATTGAATAATTGGAATATAAATTATAATCATCATCATTGTAGACTTCATACCAAGCCCGAGCCAAATTATTATATAGCAGTAAGCTATATTGCATTTTATCTGTATCAAAGCTTTCACCTCTGGCAATCAAACATTCGTAATCATTGTTAGAATATCTCACAAACCAACATGTTATAGAATATGTCAAGAGGTCTAACGATTGATTGTCATTTATACTTATGTAATCACTAATTCCATCAAATTCCATTGCTTTCATTGCATTTCCATACCGATCTTCGGTTAAAGTAGCCCCATAAACAGTTCCATCATTCCCATTCCCACTCTCATCATTGGCATTGCCATTAAATGGATAATATGCCACAAGCCCGTCATTTAAATTTACCTGGGCCGTTGCAAAAAGTGAAAATAAAATTGCTGTGAGG
>CAYNDN010000269.1:6118-6461 GCA_964395075.1 uncultured Lentimicrobiaceae bacterium
GTAAAATTTTTGTTTTCATAATTACATATGTTTATTTATCTAACTGTTGAATATCTTGAACGAACGTAGCATATTGGAGGACGAACGCCGGGTTTTGTTGAATAAGCGTAAAAATCTGGTAGCCTTTGGTAGTGAAACGAGGCTGTTAAAATAAAAAAATATCAGGAAAAGATTGGGGAACAGGGATAATTTAGAAGGGATAAAAATAAGGGAAGGCCTTTTCTTTTATTTCAGAGCTCCTAACGTGATATTGATTTTCAAGCAATTACAAACATTGATTCGTGGAATACTTTGTCGTAAATAATAGATTTCTCCCGGCAGCCCTGCACATGCAGGGCTTTGG
>CAYNDN010000269.1:6471-6986 GCA_964395075.1 uncultured Lentimicrobiaceae bacterium
CCCGCCGTCCTCTAACCCCCACCACACATTATTGACATTTGTCACCTCGAAGGAGCTTGCAGCCTGCCCCGACCCATCGGGGACTGAGAGGTCTGTTATGTCTGACATTCAACATGTTAAAAAAAGTTGTCATTAGTGCTGAGCGAAGCGAGGGAGACCTACCTTGCATCGCTTTCGCGCAGCTTGCGCCACACATCGGTCGCCGCAGGCTTGTCGAAGGTGAAACGCTAAAGCTTTTGCGAAACGCTCTCAGCAGAGCAAAGCCGGTCAGGCAGGAATCTAAAATATGCGACATTTACTTTTACGACGGGTCGGGAGCTCTGCCTTTCATAGAAATGCGCTGGAAGTGAGTTGCAAACAGCATTTCTCTACCCCGCCATTTCCTCCATCCTTTTCCTGTAAACCCGCTTTGATATGATGATGCTGATCTCGTAAAGCCCCACCAGCGGGATGGCTACCAATACCTGGCTGAACACCGGGGCTGCCGATGAGCCATCGCGCGCTGATCGTCGACG
>CAYNDN010000270.1:0-6930 GCA_964395075.1 uncultured Lentimicrobiaceae bacterium
AACTAAATACCATGTCTTTAGAATTCACAGATGCTAATTTTGACGAACAAGTATTACAATCAGACAAGCCTGTTATTGTTGATTTTTGGGCGGAATGGTGTGGCCCCTGCCGTATGGTTGGCCCCATTGTTGAACAGATTGGAGAGGAATACGACGGGAAAGTGGTTGTTGGCAAAGTTGATGTTGACAGTAACCCCGGAACAGCAATGAAATTTGGGATCAGGAACATTCCAACTATCCTGTTCTTTAAAAATGGAGAAATTGTTGACAAGCAAGTGGGAGCAGTTGCAAAACCTGTTTTGGTTAAAAAGCTGGAAGCTCACATGTAATACAAAAAAGATGTTTGTAGAACAGGCAATTGGTTGAAAAACCGGTTGCCTGTTTTTTTTTTGGATACATCCATAAAAATTTCATAGCATGGAATAAGCACCTGATCAATCCGTTTGCTTTGAATTCAGTATGTTTGCCCAATAAATGATATTTACACGTGGATTATTCGATAGATAAAAACAGGCTTCAGGAATTTGGCTCTCTTGAGTTCATTGCTAAACAGGTAGTTGAGGGGTTTATTACAGGCCTTCATAAAAGTCCTTTTCACGGTTTTTCGGTAGAATTTGCCGAACACCGTCTTTACAATACCGGCGAATCGACCAAACATATCGACTGGAAGCTTTTTGGCCGCACGGATAAACTTTTTGTGAAGCGCTATGAAGAAGAAACCAACCTGCGTTGTCAGATCATCATCGATAATTCCTCTTCGATGTATTTCCCAAAGACTGACAAACCGGATTTTGATAAACCCAACAAAATCGTTTTTTCGGTGTATGCTGCAGCAGCACTTATGAACCTGCTCAAGAAACAGCGCGATGCAGTTGGCCTATCTCTTTTTTCAGATAAAGTTGAACTGCATACCCGGGCACGATCCACATCAGCACATCAAAATTTTCTTTATACAGAGTTGGAAAAGCTGGTCAGGCCAATAGGTGAAAATGAATACCGAAATACATTTGCGGCAAAATCACTGCACGAAATTTCCGATAACATCCACAAACGTTCGTTAGTGATCATATTTTCGGATATGTTTGAAAACAATGCTAAAACGGATGAGCTTTTTTCGGCATTGCAGCATTTGCGGCACAATAAGCATGAGGTTGTGCTTTTTCACGTTGTTGACCAATCCAAAGAAATTGAATTCGATTTCGATAATCGCCCTTATAAGTTCATCGACATGGAAAGCGGAAAAGAAATCAAAATCCATCCACATGAAGTCAGGGAGCAGTATGTGAAACAGGTTAGTGAATTCAAAAAGGAACTGAAATTACGCTGTGGTCAATACCGTATCGATTTTATTGAGGCCGACATTAACAAAGGTTTCAGGCAGGTGCTCCTCCCATACCTGCTGAAACGCGAAAAGATGTACTAACCCTGAAGTTTTGGTTGGGAATTATCCGAAAATTACACAGAGCTTAACGGCTGCTACTTATTCACATCCAGGCAGCATTTTGTTAATACACAAGCAGTTAGTTCGCGAGTATAAAAAGTTTGCAACAGGCGAATGATTCCGGTAATGTCGAAGTATGTCCGTCAGGGCTGGTGTATCTATATTTTCCAGGTTATCCAAAAGCACAAATCGCGGGTTTTATAGCGATAATTATCAATGCTTTTTGCTACAATTTTTTAAGTCGCCTGGCAGCCATCCCGCCAAGGAGCGAAAAAAACAGGCAAAATATGAATGATACAATCCAAAACCAGACAGGATGATAAAAGTTTAACAAATTGTGCAGAATCGTAATAAACAGTAAAATACCGACAATCATCGGAAAGATGAGCACACTACCTTTTGATAAAATACCAGTGAAAAGACTACCGGTGAAAGTTCCGGCAATGTAAGCACCAAGAATGGGAAACAGCACAACTTGTTGATGTGCAATGGATAATTTTCTGATCATATCAGGATCGGCCGGATCATAATGAAATGGAGGCGGAAACAAAAGGTGGCCAATAGGTTGAAGCGCATAAATGATCAGGCTTCCCAAAAAAAGGCCGGCCAAAATAGCAATAGCAATTCTAACAATTCGCATTTTTCCGGTACTGTTTAAATTTCGATATGAACTATCTGATCACCTTTTTAACCGGATAGCCTTTTTCAATCCAATCTTCATATCCATCATCAATGAACCAGGCCCTGGAAAACCCGGCTTTTTTCATCATCACCCGGATATGCTTATTTTTTGATCCACGCCAGCAGTACACCAGGTATGCATACGCCGTATCCAGGCGCATCAATTGATCATGGAAGTCATCATCGGTATAGCTTACGAGCTTAGCATCCTCAATGTGGTCGTCATAATATTCCAGGTGAGTGCGCATATCCAGAATCTGGAATTCAGGGTTTTCCTTGTTCTCCTGAATCAGGATATAGGCTTCATCCGCATCAATTATTTGCAGATGCTCCAGTCCGGCCTGCTTCATCGAAAAATTGATGATGATCCAGTAAAATGTGCTTACAACAAGGATAAATGCCAATGAAAAGAAAAAGGCTTTTGATCTGTTAAAATTTTTTTTCATCAAAAAAAAACTGATAAAATGCAAAAGCCGCTCTTCTGTTTTAAAGTTTATGACAACCTTCAGAGGGGCGGCTTCAAATCTGATTATTCTTCTTAAAGTCTTACTTGGCGTAGGCGATAGACCTTGTTTCGCGGATTACCGTTATTTTGATCTGTCCGGGATATGTCATTTCGTCCTGGATTTTCTTTGAAAGATCATACGAGAGTACTTTGGATTCTTCGTCTGAAACATTTTCAGCACCAACGATTACTCTCAGTTCACGACCGGCCTGGATGGCGTATGTTTTAACAACACCGGGATATGCCAGTGCCAGTTCTTCAAGGTTTTTGAGCCGTTGTATGTAGGCTTCAACTACTTCGCGGCGTGCACCGGGGCGTGCTCCTGAAATAGCGTCGCAAACCTGCACAATAGGAGCCAGCAGCGTAGTCATCTCCACTTCTTCGTGGTGCGAGCCAATGGCGTTACAAACTTCAGGATGCTCCTTAAATTTTTCAGCCAGCTTCATTCCGAGGAGTGCGTGTGGCAATTCGGATTCGGTATCAGGTACTTTCCCGATATCGTGAAGCAATCCGGCACGTTTTGCTTTTTTCGGGTTCAGTCCCAATTCGGCAGCCATAGTAGCACATAGGTTGGCAACTTCGCGGGAGTGTTGTAATAGGTTTTGGCCATACGACGAACGGTATTTCATACGGCCTACCAGCCTCACCATTTCGCTGTTCATACCATGAATTCCAAGGTCGATACAAGTACGTTTTCCGGTTTCGATGATTTCCTGTTCGATTTGTTTTTTGGTTTTGCTTACCACCTCCTCGATTCGTGCGGGGTGAATCCGGCCGTCGGTTACCAGTTTGTGTAGTGACAACCGCGCTATTTCGCGCCTCACCGGGTCGAAACCCGAAAGGATGATGGCATCGGGCGAATCATCAATAATGATCTCAATTCCTGTTAAAGATTCAAGTGTACGGATGTTGCGCCCTTCACGGCCAATGATGCGGCCTTTGATTTCATCGTTGTCGATGTTGAAAACAGAAACCGTATTTTCGATGGTGTTTTCGGCGGCGGTACGCTGAATGGATTCAACGATAATATGGCGGGCTTTCTGGTTGGCAGTAAGTTTGGCTTCCTCCATGATGTCCTGGATATAAACCATGGCATCACTTTTAGCCTCATCTTTCAAGGTTTCGATTAGCTGGGATTTGGCCTCATCAGCCGAAAGCCCGGAAACAGCTTCAAGCTGGGCAACTTGTTTTTGAAGAAATTTATCCAGTTCAGCCTGTTTATTGGAAACCACCTCAAGCTGTTGAGATAAGTTCTTTTTTATTGATTCTACTTCTTTTTCTTTTCTGTTGAACTCCTCCAGTTTTTGATTAATGGTAAGTTCTTTCTGTTTTATCCTGTTTTCTTCCTTTTGGATGCCTTTCTCACGCTTCTGAAGTTCATTATGGCGTTGTGAAATCTTTTTGTCGAGATCGGATTTTCGCTGAAAATTAAGTTCCTGGGCTTCCAGGATTTTTTCCTTCTTAATCACCTCGGCTCTTTCTTTGGCTTCCCCGAGCACTTCCTGGCTCTTCTTTTCAAGTTTCTTGCGCAGCACTGTTGACGAAAGCAGCACACCAATTGCCACTCCCAACACACCCGCAATAATTGCAATCAAGTATGTATCCATCTTTCATTAGTTTTTAGTTGGGCATTAAAAAAAACCCGCATCAGATCAATCGGAGTTTCGTAAACCCCATTCATACATGATTAGGGGTTACCGGCGGCGATCAAACGTCCACTGTCCCGAACTAACGGAATCCCGAATACACGGGATGAGGCCTGTTTTAGTTCCGCCTGAGTGCTCCCTTAAGTTTAAAGTGTTGAGTTTACCAACATTAATCGATTTAATGCGGGTTAAATTTTTCAACAACCTGAGACATACCTTTTCAGACTGTTGTATTTTTTCAAAGAACGAATGTTGGACTTTATGTTGATAGTTTTTCGGTCAGTACCCTGTTAACGCTATTTAGTTTGTCCGACAGTTGATTTTGTTGAAAATCAATCTGTTTTTCCAACTCCGAATTTTTAATGGCGGCTTCAAGCACCACCATGGCAAGCAAATCCTGCTTGTCTTTAAATTCAAAATTTTCGGCATACTTGCGCAGGTTCGTATTAATATATTTTACAACTTCTCTTATCTTCTTCTCTTCCTCCCGGTCGATACTCAACCGGTATTCCCTGTCAGCAATATTTACCGTAATTTTAAAAGAACTCATCAGGGTTATGTAAAATGTGGTTTAATCATTCAATAGGCCGATACACCGGTCAACTTCCCGCAAAAGTCCGTTAATTATTCTTTTTGCTTCTGTTGATCCTTTTTCCTTTTCTAATGCCTTCGCGATTTTTAATATATGTTTACTGTATTCTAATTTCTTTACCTGTAATTTTAAATTCTGTAGTTCATCATGCAACTTCTTGTTCTCCTTAGTTAAAGCTTCATTCCTGGATTTACATTCCTGAAAACTGTTTACCAGTTTACGCGCTTTAAATTCAATTTCACTAACAACCGTAATCAAATCACTCATAAAAACGCAAAATCCATCATGTTTACAGAACTTTACAAAATTAGAATTTTTTAGCATTGTTGCTTTTAATCTTCACATCTTTTTTTTACCCGCAGATCAAAATATCTCACATTTAACTATTAAGGTATTGAAATACAGGATATTTAAATTTTTTACCGGATAAAAAATTTTAAAATGAAAAAAATAAAATCCTAAATTTGTGGAAATCTTATGTGGAATGAATGAAACATTTTTACATTTTGTATGGCAATATCGCCTTTATACCAGCCACATTGCAACTACTAACAATCAACACATCGAAGTGATTCATACCGGCCAGCAAAACCGGGATGCGGGGCCTGATTTTTCCAATGCCCGGATCAAAATCGGTAATACCACCTGGGCAGGTAATGTGGAAATTCATGTGAATGCTTCCGACTGGAACCGTCATAATCACCAGCACGACCCGGCCTATGGCAACATTATTCTTCATGTGGTTTTTGAAAATGACCTGGAAATTTACGATAAAAATCAAAACCTGATTCCAACAATCGAATTAAAAGGAAAGATTAACGAGAGAGTTTATAGGAAATATTTCTACTACATCAACAACCACCTGTGGATTCCCTGTGAAAAAGACATCGAACAGGTTAGTAACATTACTGTTGATGCCTGGATGGAGCGCCTGTTTGTGGAACGAATGGAACGAAAAATTGAAGGTATTTACACCTCTTATGCTCACAACAAAAAAAGCCTCGCCGAAACATTTTACCAGCATCTCGCAGGCAATTTTGGGTTTAAAACCAACGAACAACCTTTTATGATGCTTGCAAGATATTTGCCCAATTCAATTTTGAGCAAGCACAAAAGCAGCCGCTTTCAAATTGAAGCTTTGTTGTTTGGCTGTGCCGGAATGTTGAACAATAATTTTGCAGATGATTATTCTACACAGTTAAATACCGAATTTGAATTTTTGAAAAAGAAGTACGGACTTGCCTCTGTACAACCGCATCTCTGGAAATTCCTGCGTCTCAGGCCAACTAATTTTCCTACAATAAGGATTTCGCAGTTTGCCGCACTCATTTCAAAATCAAGCAACCTGCTATCGAAATTAATGGACGCCAATTCAACAGACGATATAAAATCGTTTTTTGATGTTCAGGCTTCGCCCTATTGGGACGAGCACTATAATTTTGATAAACCATCGCCAAAGCGCACAAAATCGCTCGGGGAGGCAGCCACCGAAATCCTCATCATGAATTCCGTGGTACAATTCATGTTTTTTTATGCACAGGTTAAGGGCGAGCCATCATACCGCGACAAAGCCATTAAAATCATGCTGGAACTTAAACCAGAGAAAAACAACATCATTAATAAATGGGCTGAAATTGGCATTTTGGCAAAAAATGCATTTGAAACACAGGCACTTCTCGAGCTAAAAAACAGTTATTGCAAACGAAAACAATGTTTACGATGCAACATCGGCACCAAGCTGCTTCAACAAACAGTTGCTTGAATTTGAAGCAGGCTCTTACAAAGTCGCTGTTGTTCATCCAGCAGATGCGCGCAGCCGTCAGGTTAAGGCCGAATTCGTACCAGAGGCATCCCATTCTAATAACCCGCGGCTTCAGTCCCGGTATTCGAACAAAAGTGCTTTAAACCATAAAAGGCTTAATATTGCATTAGTATTTTTACAGCAATATAATTCATGGACGAAGGAAACAGGAAAATAATCAGGAACTACTGCAAATTTTGTGGAAGATTTTACAGAAAAACACACATAAAGTTGGCAGTCCGCAGTCGGCAGTCTGCAGTGGTT
>CAYNDN010000271.1:0-1274 GCA_964395075.1 uncultured Lentimicrobiaceae bacterium
CCGGAGCAGGATAACCAAGCCCTTTTGTAACTGAAATCTCAGGAATTTCAATTGTAGTATAATCAACCACTGTATTGTATTCAGCGCCTTTGAGTGATTTACTCATGCTGTACATCGGATAAGCTGCCCAGTTCAAAGGAGCAATACCATCATTTGAAATCATCAAAGTTTCAGTGGTTGATGTACCGGCATCAAGATCAATTGTAAATGACATTGGGTCAACACCAACGGTTGGGGGTCCTACCGGTGGTTCAAGCTCAATAAGCTGAATGTCGTCCATGAAGAATTTTGGAGTTCCGTTTGTTGCTGCAGCGTAAATATCCATAGCTGCAAGTTGGTTGATTCCACCACCTGAAGCACCAACGCTCCATTCCCATGTAAGGATTTCAGTTCCGTCAATCATCAGCATGGCTTCATCCATATTCAGGTTGATGATGTTTTCAACGTGGAACCATGTATCGTAAGAATAGCTGAATGTTTCAATTCCGGTTACACCTTCAGCAGTAATTTCAGCAATACCACCGGGGTTGAAATAAACTTCAAGACCCCATGTAGCACCTGTACCGCCTGGTCCCCATGCCTGGAGAATATTATAGTATCCAACAAATCCTGAAGGAACATACATGTAAAAATCAACAGCATATTTACCGGCTGTTTTATCGCCAAACAACATAACGAAGTCGTTTGTACCATCACACATTACTGAATTATTTCCTGTGAAAACCTGTTCGGTAGTAACGGTTCCGTCTTCAGCGCCACCGGCACCGCCATCACCACTCCAGCATGTCCAATAATCCAGACCTTGCGCCAAAGCTTGTTCAACGAGTTTTTCACCAGCGTTGTAGCTTTCGAAATCTTCAACGATTTCAGCACCGCCACCGCCACCGATTGGGTCGCCATTGTAAATCAAAATGCCTTCTGAGCTGCCGTTAGACCATGTTCCGGCCCAACCTGTTTCGTTATCAACAAATTCAGGAGCCTGAACAGGTACACCAATAGTAAGGTCGTTCCATGTGGCGCCATTGTCAAGTGTAAAGCTGATACCTTCAAAAGTTGGTTCTGAAGAGCTACCAACCCATGTTCCGGTTGTTCCTGGGATGTAGTCGAACCAACGGGCATACATGTCGCCGTTTACAAAAACGGAAGTCCAGGAAGCACCGCCATCAGTCGAAACATTGAGTTCAGGTTCGATACCCATATCAAGGTATGAACGAAAAGCAATCCCTACGTTTTCATCTTTAAATAAAGGCTGCACAACATTGGTTGCTCCAAAA
>CAYNDN010000271.1:1284-6924 GCA_964395075.1 uncultured Lentimicrobiaceae bacterium
ATATCCTTTGTCGGAAGAGTAAAATACGCGGCCCTGGTTGGTTCCCCACCAGATGCTGTTTCCTACAGCACTGTAATTACCTGTTATTCCAAATTCTCCTGAGGTAGGAGCGGGAATGTCACCTTCGGGAACCCTTGTCCAGCTTTCGCCACCGTCGGTGGTGGTGTAAAGTTCGTAGTATCCGCCCACGGGATCACCCTGGGCAAAACCGTCGTTGTCGTTGAAGAAGTGGATCACGTTGGCAAACGAGCCGCTGCCATAGGCAGTGCCTTTTTTAGCCCAGGTTGCGCCACCGTCTTCGGTTTTGTAAAGTCCCTGGTTGGCACCTGTGTTGAAAACGGCCCAGCAGGTGTTGGCGTCGATCGCAAAAATCTGCGACAGGCCGGTACCTGCGTTAAAGGATCCTGATGTCCAGGTTTGTCCACCATCGGTAGAGCGTGTGAATGCGTCGTTGATTGAACCGTCATTGTTGATGGCCAAAGCCCATACGGCAGTGGCATCATTCATGCTGATCGAAATCTGGCCGATACCGAGTCCTGATGATAAATCAGAACTAACAGCGATCCAATCTTGAGCAAAAGTAGCCGTTGAAAGAGCTACAAAAAGAACGAATAATTGTAATTTTCTAAGCATAATGTTTTTTGATTTGATTAAAAATTAGTGCATCAGTTAATAAAAATAAGCTGCAAAGTTAATGTTTTCCTTTTGGCAGACATTAAACTTGCGTCAATAATTGGGAATGAACGATTTTCCCTGCCGGCTATTACCTATTTTTAGTTTCTTTTCAATTTTTTGTACACGGGCAAAAAAGCAAACATGTCATGTTGGCTTCATTTCGATAGAATTTTTAAATGGGGTTTCCGCCGGCACATCATAAAATGTGATCATCGGGCTGGTGTAGTCGGATTGTTTAATCAGGTAAGTTGGTGACATCCCAAATTTAGCTTTGATTTATGTGATCAGTAATTATTCTTTTTAAGAATTCCTTTATCTCAGTCCAGGTAATATCTTCAAAGATTGTTGGTGTTTCATCGCTTTCGGCATCACCAAAATAGGTCAGGCTTTTTAACACCAGAAATTCTGATGCTTCAGGAAATTTACGACCATAAAAACCCAACATTTCTTTAAGGGTAAACGTCCTTAACAGAAAATAGAGATCAATAAAATCCTTTTTGGTACCTCGTCCGGTGATGGCAGAAAGTTTCATGGCAGCAATATCCCGCATCCCGGCTAATCGAATGTCATTCTCAACAGTTTCGCTATCCAGCCATGCGAACGGATAATTCACAAAATCAACTTTGATGGAATTGATGATGTAAATAAAGATGTTTGGGCTTTTTTTAATGATTTTAGCATTTCCCAATGAATTAACGGCAGAAGAAATTCCAAACTCATCAGTTCTGATTTTTCCAAACAGATCAAGGTCGATAGAGGTTCGATGACCAATGTGTAATGCAAGTGCCGTCCCGCCAACAAGACGCAATTGGCTTATATCGTGTAATTGCATCAGGCTTTTTAATAGACCCAAAGTCCTTTCATCAATTGTCTCGTAGTGTAGCATTTGAAATTTTCAAGTGGGATATTTGCAAGAGTAGCAATTAAGTTTGCTGATTTAATGTCCAGATCCCGAAGATTCAATGCAATTTCTGCAATCTCATCCAATCCAACTGAACTGTATAATGTTTTCCAGTCGTCAAGCAAACCGTAATCAAGAATTCTTCCGATTAAAAATTCCTTATTTTTTGGATAGGAAATTTTTGTTTGGTCAACATCCCAGAATAAATGCTTTGAAAGCTTATTAATGTCTAAAGTCTTTGTCTTCATTTTCAATCCCGATTCCTGCAAAGATAAACACATAAGACAATAAATCGGGGTTTCGATATTACTGATTTTTTTACTTTTGATTTTTAAAATTAAAACACCATTGCAGCTATGAGATACCACTTTATAATAACAGCCGCTTTTTTTATGATCATCATAACGGCCAAAATTGCAAAACCACAAACCAACGCAGTACTTCAAAATCAGATCAGGGAACTCAACACGCAAATTGAGGATATGGGGCATACCTTTGATGTGCTGCAAAAGAAAATTGATGACTTGCTTTGGATAGAGAAGCTTGAAGATGTGGCCTGGGTGGATAAAGTATATATGTATGGCCCACCCAAATGGAACGAAGAAAACCCGACCGCTCAGGGAGCGGGAAATCCGGTGAAATTCTGGAGCTACATTATTATCCCGAAAAATATTGATCCTGATCAAAAATATCCGTTGATTGTTTTTCCACATGGTGGTGTACATTCCGATTTTTCAACCTACTACACGCACATTGTGCGGGAGCTGGTGGCACAGGGCTACATCATCGTGGCAGCTGAATACCGTGGCAGCACAGGCTACGGTAAAAGCCACTACGAAAAAATTGATTACGGTGGACTGGAAGTGGAGGATGTGAAGGCCAGCCGGGATTATATGATCGAAAATTTCGATATTGTAGATAAAAATCGCGTTGGCATCATCGGCTGGAGTCATGGCGGATTGATCGCCCTGATGAATATTTTCGACTATCCGGAAGACTACCAGGTTGCTTTTGCCGGAGTTCCTGTTAGTGATATCATCGCCCGGATGGGCTACAAAACCCAGGAATACCGGGATTTGTATTCGGCAGATTATCATATAGGGCAAACAGCCTACGAAAATGTGAATGAATACCGCCGCCGCTCACCCGCCTGGAACGCCCACAAAATGAAGGATACGCCACTGCTCATCCATACCAACACCAACGATGCCGACGTGAACGTACTTGAAGTTGAGCACCTGATCAAATCGCTGAAAGCCGAAAACAAAAAATTTGCTTATGAGATTTACCAGGAGGTTCCCGGAGGCCACTCCTTCGACAGGATGGATACCAAAATTGCCAACGAGATCAGGGTAAAGATTTATAAGTTCCTGGCTAAGGAGTTGAATCCGCCATCACCAATAAAGGATGTGAAAACGCTGAAGAAAGCTGCTTACCGGTTTTAGCCTGAATTATTCAAAAAAATCGGGATCCATTTCCACGTCTTTCGGGCTTAACAGAAGTCGAACCAGCAAATTCCGCAGGGAAATATCGTAAAATCCGGAAGGAAATATTCTGATCAAAAAGCAACTTCATACAGCCATTTTAAAAGTTCTGTTTTCTCTGTCAGCTGCAAAACTCAATGCGGCGTATATATCTTCTTCTGTGAGTTCATCAAAATCTTCCAGGATTTCAGAAACTGACATACCAGATGCCAACCAACCCAGAATGTCGCCAACCGTTATCCTCATCCCCCGGATACATGGTTTACCACCGCGTTTCCCGGGTTCGATTGTAATGATGTTTTTATAATTCATTTTCTGAGCATTTAAATAATTATCAAAACTAGCAAAAACAAATTTAGCCTGATTAATTCACAAATTTTTCAGGTTAGTATTGCCGGTCGCGAAAATGCTTTGAATCTCCCCACTCTCCCAATGCCAATTGGCAACCGGCTTTTTCGATAGATTGCTTCAGCTTCTCCAAACTTACATCGGTTTCTTCGTGGACATTGGGCTTGTTTTCGTATAGCAAATATCCTTCGCGGTATTTGAGTGGCGTGAGGTTTGGCATGATCACATTTGCTCCAACACGCAGGGCAAACTCGCGTCCCTCCGGATGCAGGGTTTGCATGGCTGTGGTTGCGGCAATATTTATCGTCGGCATCATCATGCGAAGCAGGGCAACCATTTTCATAGAAAGTTCGAAACGCTCAGATTTGGGCCGCAATTGATCCTGATATTTAAATAAAGGTGTTGTTTCATGTTCGATGTAGGGCCCCATACCAACCATATCCACATCCAGGCTTTTGATAAACAGCAGATCATCTGCCACATCCTCCCGAGATTGAAAAGGCAGCCCGATCATTACGCCGGTTCCAACCTGGTAACCGGTTTTTCTGAGTATTTCAAGTGCCTCAATTCGCCGATCATAACTGTGCAGTTGGTCGTTGGGATGAATTTTTTGATAGAGGTTTTTATCTGAAGTTTCAATGCGGACCAGGTACCGGTGGGCACCACACTCCCGCCAAAGGTCGAAGGTTTTTTCAGTCTGCTCACCCATCGAGAGTGTGATATGCAAATCGTTGTTGGTGGCTTTGTGGATTTCCCGCAAAAGATGGGATACCTTGTTCACAAACCAAGAATCAGACCTTTCACCAGACTGCAAAACCAGCGAGCCAAATTGCTTTTTATGGGCTAATTTGGCCGCTTCAACCACCTCGTTATCTTCAAGTGTATATCTGTCGATGTTTTGATTGTCTTTTCGAACACCGCAATAAAAACAGTTTTTTGCACACCTGTTCGAGTATTCCAACAGGCCCCGATAGTAAACTTTGTTACCAACAGATTTTAATTTCACCTGGCCTGCCCGCTCATAAAAATCCTGCAACTCCTTGCCGTTGAGCGAAAGCATTTCAAGGATTTCAGCTCTGGAAATATTTGAAAATTCCTTCATGCTTTATAAGTAATCTGTTGATTTTGTCGGATTTTGGACGAAAGGGGCAACCGCCCGGTGGTAAATGCCATGAACATACGAAATGGCCATTCCATAATTTGTGACAGGAATGCCTGCATCAATTGCTGGTTTGAGGCGGTTGGCGACTTGTTTGCCTGTGATCATACACCCGCCACACTGAATTACCATTGCGTATTCATCAATATCCGGCAGATCATCCAGTCCGGCCACCACATCAAAATCAAGTTTCTTGCCGGAGTAGTTGCTGAGCCACCGGGGGATTTTTACCCGCCCAATGTCATCGCAGGATACATGATGTGTGCAGGATTCCAGGATCAGAATTTTATCACCATCTTTTAATTTGGACAAATGCGGTGTGCCTTTCACATAGTTTTCAAAATCGCCCTTGTGCCTGGCCAGCATGATGCTGAAGCTGGTGAGGGGAATATCTTTTGGAACAGATGCATCCACCTTGGGGAAAACCTGGCTGTCGGTGACCACCAATGCCGGTTTGGGGTTCATTTTGCTCAGAAAAAGATCAAGCTCGCGCTCTTTCAAAACCACTGCAATGGCATCATTATCCAGGATATCTCGGATGGCCTGAACCTGCGGTAAAATCATCCTGCCTTCAGGTGCTTCAATGTCAATGGGTGTAACCAGTAATACCACATCGCCGTATGAGACCAGATCACCCAAAAGTGAGGAAGAGCGATATGCAGATTCAGGAATAAGTTTTTGCATCAACTCAATTACCTCGTTGAGGTTATCTGGCTGCAGGGCATTAAACTCAATAATTTCTTTTTGGCGAACTGATAATTGTGTGCGCAAATCTGCATTGAGCGGGTCAACATCCTTTTTGTTGTGCATGATAAAAAAGGGGACATCAAATTTTTCGAAATCTGAAATCAGCTTTTCTTCAAATTCCCCAAAATGATTTTCAGCAATTACCAGGATGGCAAGATCAATGGTTTTGAGTGCGCCCCGGGTTTTAGCAATGCGCTTGTTACCCAGGTCTCCGGTATCGTCAATGCCGGCGGTATCCACCAAAACGCATGCCCCGACACCCGGAATCTCGATGGATTTCTTCACCGGATCGGTGGTGGTGCCGGCCACATCCGAAACAATGGCAA
>CAYNDN010000272.1:0-5694 GCA_964395075.1 uncultured Lentimicrobiaceae bacterium
GTCTGAAGCCAATACTTGCAGAATACATGCTTGAGCAGTTTCCTAAAACCGGCCATCTCTTTTATTTTGATGGAGATATTCGCGTTTATGCACCACTTGTTGAAGCTGAAGAAATGCTTAAGCAAAATGATCTTGTACTTACCCCACATTTTACCCACCCGGTGGAAGATTACAAATCACCATCAGAACTTGATATCCTCCGTACCGGGCTTTATAATATGGGTTTTGCCGGTTTCAGAAATTCTGAAAATTCAAAAAAAATACTATCCTGGTGGAAAAACAGGGTTTTAAACTTCGGATATGAAAATCATGATCTGGGCCTTACTGCCGATCAAATGTGGATGAGCCTTGCGCCTTTGCTTTTCGATAATGTTGGAATCATCAGAAATCCGGGTTACAACTTCGCCTACTGGAACGTGCATGAAAGAGCACTTTCATGGGATAATCAGTGTTTTTCAGTGAATCAAAGCAGGCTTGTGTTTGTCCATTTTGCGGATTTCAACCCTGACAACCCTGAGCTATTTTCAAACCCAAAACATTTCAATCGTATTCAACCGGGGGAAAACCCTGCTCTGCAAAAACTGTGTGAGGATTATGCCCATGAGTTAAAGAGTAACCACCTGGATAAATATAAAATCATCAAATCCAAATTTGCTATCTCCTACCGAAAACAGGCCTGGCGAAAGCTGATTTATGGCAGTCAGGACTCAAAAATGAAGAACCTGGTAGTTTGGTATTTTTATCTCAACCCGGGATGGCTGCGCAGGTTTCTTCGCAAATTTTCACTTTTTATTCTGCGTAACGTCAAATGAATTCAAAAAAAGGCATCTCCATCATTCTTTGCGGCCATAACAGTTCCAGACTTCTACCGCAAACTTTGCGACATTTGGCAAAGTTGAAGATTCCCTGGGAAAATGCTGTTGAACTTGTAATTGTTGATAATGCCTCAACCGACGGCACCGGCGAAACAGCGGAGGCTTTATGGAATGAATTCAATGCCCCCTACCGTTTGCAGGTTCATTTTGAGGAAAAACCGGGGCTGATGTTTGCACGTGAAAAAGGACTGCAAAATAGCAGATACAACCTGATCCTGTTTGTTGACGACGACAATTGGCTGGATGAAAATTACCTGGTTGAGATGGCTGACCTTTTTGAAAAATTTCCGAAGGCTGCAATTTTAGGTGGAAAAAATGAAGCTGTATTTGAAACAAGAGCGCCTGGTTGGTTTTCAAAATTCGAGCATTCTTATGCTGTTGGACAACCCGCCCGCGATTTTGGAGAGCCTGATGAAATTGGAGTTTTTGGTGCCGGGATGTGCCTGAGAAGAGGAGCTTTTAAAGATTTGATAAGCAAAGGTTTTACCAGCCGGCTGGTTGGCCGGACCGGCAAAAGCCTGAGTTCGGGTGAAGATTATGAGTTGTGCAAAGCCCTCAAAATTGCCGGTTGGGAAATCCTGTTTTCTCCGGGTTTAAAGTTGAAACATTTTCTAACCACAACCAGGCTGAATTGGGAATATTTCAGGAAATTAAACAAAGGCATCAGCCATTCCATTGTTTGGTTTTTGGCGTATGAATATTGGATTGCCCGTTTAAAAAAACCTGCCAATAAGCTGCTATTTATGAAGTATTCCTGGATTTATCTTGTCATTAAAAAAACTTTAAAAGCGATTCTGTTAAAATTAAAAATTACCTTCAAACCAGAATTGCGTCAAGAAGGAAGCCAGGCAATCATTGCTTTGGAACGAACACTAATCACCGTTCAGGATTTGATAAAACAGCGACAGCAGTTTATGGCACTCAAAAAAGAAATCGGGAATGCCAGGTGGAATATAAAAAACAGTAACCAGATTTTTTTGAATTGACCCGAATAAATTTACATGAGCCCGAATTGGTCGTTGTTACAACACAATCAAATCGCATGATTTTTTTAAGCATAGCTAAACATGAAAAACACCATAGAAAACAACCTGCAATCATGGAATGACACCTACCACAGGTCGCAGGACGGAGATGAGTGGCAGGGCCAGGCCAAATATTGCGGTATAACCTACGAAAAATGGAAGGATTTTTTAACTGCTAACCTGCTATCACCTTACCTCGGCAAAAGCTCAAGTGTGCTTGAAATCGCTAAGAAGCGGATGTACTGGTCGGAATCTTTAATGATAGCATAAAAGTTTTTGAGGATTTCGCGGTTTTCCTGTGCTTTTTCAATATTTGTTAAATAGTCAATTATAGGTTTGTCGTATTCATCAATTAGAATAACCAACTGCGATTTCTGACCAAGCTTTTTTATGAGAGCCCGGAATTTTGAATATTTAATCATTTGGTTCAAATACGATGTTGTGTTTTCGAGCTATCCGGTTCATCTCTTTGTCAATAGCAGCTTCTAAACCAATAGCATTGTATTCCAGGTTCGAAAAAGAAATCTTGATTACCGGATGTGGCTGCCAATCTATTTTATCATAAACCCAAAGTCCCTTGAACAGTTCATTGTTTCCCAGAAAGATTTCTTTGATTGTATTCAGCAACAAGGATTTCCCAAAGCGGCGAGGCCTGGAGAGAAAATAATAGTGATGCTGGAGCAACTCATAAATGTGGCGGGTTTTATCCACATAAATAAAATCCCCAGCAATTAGTTTTGAAAACTCCTGAATTCCAATCGGTAGTTTATTCATCAATTAACAAATTTGAATGAATAACAAAAGTAAGGAAATTCGGGGATGAAAAACTTTGCCGAGAAAGGTAAAAATCTTGATGAGGCTCTTAATAGGTTAGTCCGTAACCAAACTCAAATAAAGGCTCAATGGAGGTATCCCAAAAGTTTGGCCCAAATTTGCCCTTAAAATCTTCCACTGATTTTGGCCAGCTATGCGGTAGTTTCCCGGTAAAATTATAATCACCAAAAAGTATATCAGCAACCCCGGCCCCTTCTGATCCCGGCAACCAGGCAGCAACAAATGCATCAGAATGATCGATTTGACGGGTAGTTACCAATGGCCTGCCTGAAACAAGCACAACCACTACTTTTGGGCCTTTGTTTGCGTAGGCATCAATGTATTTTTGGTGTTCTTCTCTCAGTGTTAATTTATGCCAGCCGGTGCCATCTCCAATATCGCCAACGGATTCGGCATAAGGATTTTCACCAACAACAATTATTGCGATATCAGCATCCAGGTGGTTTCCTGTGGCATCCTGATCATAAACTACGTTTCCTTTAGCAGCGGCTTTGATACCCTCAAGAATTGTTGTAGAGCCGGCGTAGCTTTCGCGTGTACCCTGCCAGTTGATTGACCAGCCACCGGATTGTAACCCTGAATTATTTGCATGTTCACCAACTACAACAATCTTATTGGTGTTCTTCTCGATTGGGAGCGTGTTATTCTCATTTTTTAGCAACACCAGCGATTCCCTAACGGCCTGCCTGGCTTTATCCCGATGTGCAGCACAACCTACTTTAGGAACAAGGGTTGTGTCGGCAAAAGGATTTTCGAACAGCCCCAACCGGAATTTCTGCCTCAATATTCGCCTTACAGCATCATTAACCCGATCCATGCTTACCTCACCATTTTCAACACCTTTCCTAAGGCCGTTTTGAAAATGCATCAGGTCGCCTTCCACCGCCATCACCACATCAACACCGGCATTAATAATTTCGTTTTCTCCAAACCTGGAGTAACCTCTCCAATCTGTTAATACGATTCCATCGAAACCCATGCCCTGTTTTAATGAATCGATGATGAGTTCCTTATGGGCATGCATAAATGTGCCATGTAACGAATTAAAGGATACCATGACAGAACCTATTCCAGCGTCAACAGCTTCGCGATAGGGTGGCAAAAGGCGCTCACTTACCTCTTCCATGCTGATTGTGGAATTTCCGCCTTCGATGCCAAAATCCGTAGCACCATCGGCTATATAATGCTTTGCTGTGGCCATTACCGTGGTGTTATCAGATAAATTTCCCTGCAAACCCTTTACAGATGCTTCAGCCATTTTAGTGGTTACCTCTGTAGATTCAGAAAATGCCTCATAAACGCGTCCCCATTTTTCGCTGTAAGGAATGGCGATGCAGGGTGAAAAAGTCCAGTTGAAACCGGTTGCCTGCATTTCGATGGCAGTAATGGCCGCCGCTTCTTCAACCAGCTTTTCATTACCTGAAGCTCCCAGGCCAATGTTGTGCGGAAAGATCGTTGCGCCCTCATAAGTATTCTGGCCATGAACGGCATCAACCCCAATGAGTAGCGGAATACCCAGCCTTGTGCTGAGCGCTTTTTCCTGCAATACTTTAAATCGGGACTGCCAGGTAGCAGCATCTTCACCGGGCAAAGGCCCCTGTGAATGAATAATGGCCCCTATAAATTTTTCGGGAATATCCTTTTCAATATCCCCATCGAAATGCCTGACCATGGTCATCTGCCCAATCTTTTCATCGAGGGTCATCTCATTCAGCAAATCTTCAACCTTCTGCTCAATCAGTTCATCATGGCTCAATTGAGGAGTGCAGGCTTGCAAAAAAAATATTGAAGCCGCTACGAAAACGAAAACAAACATTTCTTGATAAGGGTCTTTCATCTGTTTTTTTTAATGTGATTTGAAAAGGTTCCTGTTGAGCCGTCCATTTTGTTCACGGGTTTTCCGCTACCAGTCCTGCATAATTTAGAGATTCGATCACTTTCTATATTCATGCTTTACCCAATCTACTTCCATAACCCATTCACCCTCCATGGGTGCATCGGTAATTTTTGCGAAGTTTAAAATAGCAAACATAGGCTCAGGATATTTTGCTCCCTCACCTTCATTGCGATAGACTTCTTTGCCATCCAATCGGTAAACGAGGTCGTCATCTTCCCATTCCACTGAATACTCGTGATACTCATTTAGTGTTACTTCTACATCAGTACGTAAACTCCACCAATCTCCTTTATCACATTCTCCTAAGCTTTTAATAGCGCCCGTAGTGTAGTGTTTGCCGTCCCCATCCCCATGATGTTCGAATATATCAATTTCACCAGAGCCCGTAAGAGGCCAACATACGTATTCGTTTGATTCCTGAACCGGCGGCTCATTATTCTGAGCTCCCAATATCCACCATGCAGGAAACATGCTGGGTTCACTCTTGCCCAGTATCCTCAAGCGGGCAGTCCATTTTCCTTTTATAAACTCCTGTCTATTCTTTGAACATATTCTTCCGGCAACATATTCCGTATTTGGCTGCTGATTGCCATGTTTATCAAAATTATTACTTACCCTTTTCTCTCCAACATTGACTACTTTAATTTTTAAGGTTCCATTACTAACCTCACGTGTTCCAAACTCATTATTAGGGACATAACTTTGTTTTTCATTATTAACCCAAATCATTTGGTCCTGCCAGTTGTCTGAATTAAATTTTTCAAAATCATCAAAAAAATCTATCGCCCATGTATCATTTGTATCTTGATCTGACCTACTTTTCTTGCTTTCATTATTGCAACCAAAAAGCAATTGCAAAAAAGCAAGCACCACAATAATTGAAATGTGTTTCATTTTATATAGTTTTAAAATATATTTTAGTTTGGTCGATTTTCATTTGCTGGTGTAAATTGCCTATTAAATCCGGGAAAATTAAATGACGAACAACAAGAAATCATATTTTCTTACCGAAAGCTATCTATTTGTTTTTGATGGCAGTCAGTTTTATACCATTGATACACCC
>CAYNDN010000272.1:5704-6904 GCA_964395075.1 uncultured Lentimicrobiaceae bacterium
TATGTTTGGCGACTTTTTAATTTCAACAATCAGGTTTTCATCCAGGTATATCTGGCCGGTATTTTCAGGTTAAAAGATGATGATTCATTTGAGCAGGTAAAAGGTTCAGAGAGTTTACCTGAACTAATTATGATTTTGCCAAATGAGAACGGGGATATTTTCGTAGGGAGAGCCGGAGAATTTTTCATAAAAAACGGTAATCAGTTTCAGGAAACAGAACCTTCGGTAAGCTTTGGTGAAATAACCTCAGCAATACAACTTAGGAATGGAGGATATGTAATTGGAACTCAAAACTCAGGATTATATATACTCAACCAGGATTTAACCATGAATCGCCATCTTACCAGGTATGAAGGGCTATCAGACAGAACTGTGAAAGCTCTTTTTCAGGATAAATTTCAAAATCTATGGGTGGCATTAAACAATGGCATTGATTATCTTGAACTCCGTTTACCACTTTCATTGATTAATGAAGATGCAGGTGTTGAGGGCACTGGATATGCTGCATGTATTTTTAAAAATAAGGTCTATGTCGGTACAAATAATGGGCTGTTTAGCCAGCATACCAGCCTGGAGAAAAAGCAACCCGGACTATATGAAGTAACTCCCGGAAGTGAAGGGCAGGTATATAATTTTTCAATAGTTGAAGGGGATCTGATCTTGAATCATGATCGTGGAGCTTTTCAGGTTCATGAAAATGGAATAACTCAGTTTCATGATATCGGCAGCTGGAAATTCCTGCCAACATCTGTTCCGGGATTAATACTTAATGGCGGGTATCGTGGAATTTCTTTTTTTAAGAAAAAAAATGATGTCTGGACAAAAACAGCTGAAATACCGAATTTCAACGAATCGTGTAGGGTTATGGAATACGAAAATGATTCAACACTTTGGATGACACATAGCCTAAAAGGAGCTTATCGATTTAGTTTTGATAAAAGCATGAACCTTAAAGATGAACCATTGCAATTTGGTTTTGGGCACGGATTCCCTTCAAATAAAAAAATTAGCGTGTATGCAATGGATCAAAACCTTGTGTTTACGGCAGAGCATGGTATTTATAACTATGATAATGTTAATTTAAGTTTTAGCAAAAATGCTTTTTTTACCAAGTGGCTTGGTGATAGTCATGTAAGTGAAATTGTATCTGATAAAAAAAATTCCATTTATTACATACAAAATGGTACCCTGGGCTTGCTT
>CAYNDN010000273.1:0-6899 GCA_964395075.1 uncultured Lentimicrobiaceae bacterium
CTTTTTTCGCCAGTTGTTGGCCACGACTTTTTTCGCCAGTTGTTTTCCACGACTTTTTCGCCAGTTGTTTGCCACGCCCTTTTTTGCCATTTTTTTGCCATTTTCGTGCCAGGTGGTGGTTTTACCGTCGTTGATGCCTTCGTTGTAAAACCCCTCACTCCATTTGTTGCCGTTGTTATAGTACGAAACCCAATGGCCGTGTTTGGCTCCCTCCTTATATTCACCTGCCATTCTTAATTGTCCGTCCGGATAAAAGAAAGCCTCCTTCACCATGGTTTTTGTTTTGCCCGCACCGGCAAAATATTTTACAACCTTAGGCGTGCCATCGGCATAAGATTCGGTTACCACCTCCTCAAGCCCGGGCGCACATCCAAATAAATTTGCAACAATCAGGGTAATAAATACAAGCATAGATTTTTTCATTTTTATTATTGTCTTTCTAATTTCTTTCAAAAATCAGTCGTTGCCCTTTCACGGTTTCATCGAATTTTTTTCCGGCATAAACGAGATTTCCGTTTACAAACGTGTGGGTAACGGCGCTATTGAGCACCGAACCTTCCAGGGGCGACCATCCACATTTATACAACACATTCGATTTTAAAACCTTCCAGGGTTTATCCTGATCTACAATAACGAGGTCAGCATGATATCCTTCACGGATAAACCCCCGCCTTTCAACCTGGAAACATTGAGCCGGAGCATGGCACATTTTTTCTACGATGCGCTCCATTGAGATTTTGCCACGGTGGTAAAATTCCATCATGGCCACCAGGGCATGCTGAACCATCGGCCCACCCGAAGGTGCCTTAAAATAATTTTTCAGCTTTTCGGTGATGGTGTGGGGAGCATGATCGGTAGCGATCACATCCAGCTTATCTTCGCTAAGCGCTTTAAACAATTCCTTTTTATCGCCGATGGTTTTGATGGCCGGGTTCCATTTGATGAAAGTTCCCTTTTTGGCATAATCCTCAGCCGAAAACCATAAATGATGTACACATACCTCGGTGGTAATCCGTTTTTCGCACAATGGGATATCATTGGTAAAAAGCTCCGTTTCCTTACCTGTTGAAAGGTGCAATACGTGAAGCCTTGTGTTGTGTTTTTTGGCGAGATCAACCGCGAAAGATGAGGATTTATAACACGCTTCTTCACTTCTGATCACCGGATGCAGGTGAACGGGAACATCTTCGCCGTACTTTTCCTTTGCTTTAGCCAGGTTTTCCTGAATGGTTTTTTCATCTTCGCAATGCACAGCAACCAGGCAGGGAGCTTTTTTAAAAATCCCTTCCAGTGTTTCAGCATCGTCAACCAACATATTCCCTGTGGATGATCCCATAAAAACCTTGATGCCACAAACATTTCGCGGATTGGTTTTGATGACCTCTTCCAGGTTATCATTGGAGGCACCCATATAAAACGAAAAGTTGGCCAGCGATTTTTTAGCCGCCATCTGATATTTTTCCTCGAGCAATTCCTGGGATAAAGTATTGGGGATGGTATTGGGCATTTCCATGAACGAGGTTACGCCACCAGCAACGGCTGCTTTGCTTTCGGTATAAAGATCAGCTTTGTGGGTAAGTCCGGGATCGCGGAAATGTACCTGGTCGTCGATAATGCCTGGTATGAGAAATCTTCCTTTGGCATCGATTGCCTTTAAACCAACGTCGGCAAGGTTTGCACCCTCTTGAATCTTATCAATAAAACCATCTTTGATACGCACCGAACCCTGGAATATTCTGCCTTCATTTACGATTTCGGCATTTATAATAAGGAAGTTATTGTGATTTTTCATAGCACTTTCAAATGAATCGGATCGGTGTATTTTTTCGAATTAACAACATTTAAAGTATAACGAACTAACTTTTCGCCGGCCTGGGTCTTATCTTTTTGTAAGCGAGTTTAATAACACCCAAAACTGCTTCCTTAAAAATTCCACTGCTCATTTTTGAGGTGCCTTCTTTGCGGTCGGTAAAAATGATGGGTACTTCCACCACCTTAAATCCCAATTTATGTGAGGTAAGTTTCATTTCGATCTGGAAAGCATAACCAATAAACCGGATTTTATCAAACCAGATGGTATCGAGCACTTTACGATTGTAGCAAACAAATCCTGCAGTGGAATCGGCAATTTTAAGGCCTGTAACGATCTTTACATATTTGGATGCAAAGTACGACATCATCACCCTGCCCATTGGCCAGTTTACCACACGGATCACATTATCCACATACCGCGAACCAATGGCCACATCAGCACCATTTTCGCAGGCCTGGACAAGCCTGGAGAGATCATCGGGGTTGTGCGAAAAATCGGCGTCCATTTCGATGATGTAATCGTAATTTCTGCGCAACGCCCATTTGAACCCATGAATATAGGCCGTTCCCAGGCCAAGCTTTCCCTTGCGTTCTTCAATAAAAAGCTTTTCCGGGAACTCTTTGATCAGGTTTTTTACTATTTCTGCGGTTCCATCCGGCGAATTATCCTCGATCACAAGGATGTGAAAATCTCCATTGAGCTGAAAAACATAGCGGATGATCCGTTCGATGTTTTCCTTTTCGTTATAGGTTGGAATGATGACGAGTTTATTTGGCATCTGGTATCATTATATTTGTGAAAAGTTCATGAAGTTTATCCAATACCTCAACCTGCAGATCATTATTGATTGAGCCAAGCTTGCGTTTAATCAACGACCCAGGCACTGTAACAATTTTATGCAGGCGAATCAGTGAATCCCGAAACAAGCCTGTTCCCTTCCAATTATGGCTTTCTTTTTCAATAAGAATATCAGTGTCCAGATTTGTTTGATTTGTATTGCTCGAAATAAAAGTAATAATAACCTGATTGAATCTTCCGATTTTATTGGTCAAACACAATGCAGGCCTTGCCTTGGAGCCAGAAAAGTCATCAAATGGAAAAGGAACCAGCACCACAGAAAACTTAATCATTTAGTGGTTCTCCATCTTTTAATGAATACACATTTTCTTCTTCTGAACTCAGGAAATCAAATGCAGGATTGCTGGCAAGAGATTCAAGCCATATCTGTTCTTCCTCCTCCACTGTTTCATCTTCAAATAAAATAATGACTTTAACTTTTTTTTCTTTTTGCTTTAAAGGATAAACCATGCGCAGGTATCCATCATTATCTGTGGTGGTTGATATTTCAAAAGCTTTCATAAATCAAGTTTTTACAAAGATACAAAAACCCCTTAACGAAAATAGCTGCCCTCAGTGTATGGAGGCAGCTATCATTCATCAAAAAATTTTCAATATTATTTGACCATTAATTTGAGATGGCCTAAAGTTCCGTTGTTTTCTACCTTAAGCAGATAAAGTCCGGTGCTTAGCTGGCCGGCAGAAATTTCAATAATATTATTTCCGCTTCGTACACCGGCCTTTTGTTCCAGCAAAGTTTTACCACTGATTTCCATTACGCTAATGATTACTTCACTGTGATGAGTTGCATCAAGATTCAGCTTAATTACTTCTTTGGCCGGATTGGGATAAATCGACATTGATTCAATTCCATGCAATTTATCGATGCCTGTACTTTCGTGATAAAACTCTGTTTCCACATTTTCCATTGCATTTCCAACCAAATCTTCAACACCATTAATAATCAGCGTATAAGTAGCGGTTTCCATTTTTGATACGTCTAAAAATGCAATATTGCCAAGAAAATTATGCATTTCGGCTGCCGTAATGTTAACACCATTATCAAGGGTATAATTTGCAATATTGGTAGCGGTTTCAGGATTTACATCTTCAGAAAATGTAATCCTGATAAGGTTATCGTCTAATGAAACAACTTCATTAACCTCCGGAGGGAAAATATCTGTTCCTGATGTAACATCGCTCTCAAGCCGAATTTCAATTTTCCATTCATCAAAATCATAGTTGAGCGGGCCAGTCACGTCGTAGGTTTCTCCCAGCACGGGTTCATATTCAAAAATGGAAGTGTTGTGCACCAGCATATCTCCTGAGCCATCATTTACTTTCCACATGTAAAAATTAGCCTGATATTCATCATCAGTGCAAATGGCATTTTGTACTCTTACGAGAACTGATTCGTAAGCCTCGCCACCGTCGCCTGTATTAATCAGCACGGGTTGGGGCAGCTCATTATTTGAAGAAATAAGATAATAACCCTCGATTTCCTTTATTTCGGTTTTGTCATAATATTCTTCAACAAGTCCGGTAACAATTACTTCATCGCCAATTTGGGGGTTTCGGCCCGGATCATAGATGAACATCCCGTTCCATTCGCCTGCACCATCCTGGATGAAGTAATTCTCTCCAAAGTTTGCAGTAACAATACCTGTTGTGCTTAGCACTTCTCCTTCGAGTGGCGAAACCTCGGTTTGTCCCTGGATATCATAAATGGTGGTGAGCGTACCATTAAAAATCGGGGCAACATAATAGGAATAAATCACCGACATTTCCGAGCCACTGCCGTCAGTTGCTTCTACCCGGTAAAAAACTGTGGTTGCTCCACTCTGTCCCGGAACTTCGCATGCATAGGTGTCACCACCCTGGTTGGTCATCGAAATGCTGCTGTTTAGATTTTCGATATCGGTACCCCAATAAAGCATAACATCACTCAGGCTGCCTGAAGTTGTTGATATATTTGCCTGCACTGTAACAGCCTCATTTTGTTGAGGAGCAGCCGGCAAGGTTTCAAAGTTTCCAAAACTAATAGTTGGCAAAACCTGATCGCCCCAAATCAAATTGGCAAATTCAGGATTGTCGATGAAAGGATTGCGGTTTTTTTGCCAGGAGAAGATGACGTTGTTGCGGTTGCGTTCAAAATCATCCGGCGGGTCCTGCATGTTCCATTCGAGCAGGGTTGAGAGTTTTCCGTGTTCAGGAAGCGGATAAGTGTTGATTTCATCAACAACTTCGAGGTCCATTTCACCATTGGTGCCTTCGTAGCGGGCATCCATGTAAAAAATAATTCGGGCTATATCGCCTTTAACCTCATCGCGGGGTTCCCAGGTGTCGTCGGTATAATAACATCCTGTTGCCTCGGGGTGCTGGGTTCCGCCATTGTCGAAATCTTTGTTGCTTTTGTCCTGATTTACCGAAGCATCGCAGGGCTTCAAGTTATGTACATCGCCATACATGGGAGCTACATCTTCGAAATTCCCATGGCTTTTGGCCCACACGTGTTCGCGGTTTATCTGGTTACCACCGGTGCCGTAATCGTTATTGGCCTGTGAGCGGCCTGTATAAACTAGGATTACATTTTCAGGGTTGTTTGGATCGACATCCGAAAACTTCATGATGGTTTTGGAAGCAAAATAAGAATATGCCACATGATCGTTAATGATTTCGTGCAGCGCTGTTTTGAGTTCCTGGCCGGTTTTGCCTTCTGTGCCATTGTAGTAACCGGTTGGCTGAGCAAACAGACCTACGCTAAGAATTGTGAGAATTGATAAAATTGTAATTCGCATATTTGAGTTTTTAAAAATGTTCATGATTAAAAATTAACTTCGAGTGAGATGTTGTAACGGCGGCCCATTCCAAAAAATACGGCTGCTGATTTGGCATCGAAACTATTGAAAGACTGACCACTATATGTATCGTTGTTATTTGCATCCGAAATATACTTTTCATTCAACAGGTTGAGGATACTCCCCCGTATGTTGAACCTGAATTTACCATAATCAAATCCATAGCCCGCATGCAGGTCAACCAGATAATAGTCAGGCATTTTCCATGCCTGTTTTGGATTACCTTCATCATCAAAGCCCCACGGAACATCAGCTTCAGGGTTGAGGTCATAGTTCATTGGGGCGAAATTTGAATAGTTTTTACCGAAATAAGTGATTGAGCTTTTTATATAAAGATCATCTATAATTTCCCACCGAATGCTATGACGTATTTGAATTTGGGCAGCATCACCCACATACAACCCACTTGCATCAAACGCAATTGTATCTCTCGGATCCTGATTCGAATCGAACAAATATGCTGTGTCAGCCGATGTCCATTTCCAGTCACCAACCGAAAGTAAGCCTTCGTACATCAGGTTATCGGTTATCCTATAGGCGAACTCGGCTTCAATTCCCTGGTGCAGGGCGTTGATTCCATTGATGTTAACTTTTAGAAATTCATCCAGTTCAGGATCATAAATGGACGGTGCATTGTCAACCGGCTTGTTTTCCCACACGGTATAGTAGGCATTCAGGTTCAGGGTCATCTTACGGTTGTAATAGCTATAGCCCAATTCTACAGCTTTTACAACTTCATTTTGAATATCGCGGTACAGATTATTGGAATAATCATAAACATTGTTGAACCGTGGTGCTTTCGACAGGTAACCAAAGTTTGTAAACACATTCATATTGTCGTTTATGTTATAGTTTGCTCCGGCTTTTGCGGTTCCACCCATAATCCATTCCCAATCCGATTCGAGAAATTCCAATCCCTCAGAATTTCGGTCGTAGGTTTGCCCATTGTATTCAATAACTGTTTCATATCCAATGCGCAAAGTGGTGTCAGGCAGTTCAAGTACTTTTTCCTTAAAGTAATCGATGCGCTTATACCCTGAATTTGAAACGGTGAGATTAAGAAAGGCTGTGAGTTTATCTTTTTTGTATTCCAGCTGCCCAAACAATCCGCCCCATCTTACAAGGCCATCATTATGAAAACTAATCTTGTCATCTTCCACTTTTTGCTTGTCGGGGTCTTCATTTAGGTTGGCATCGTCAAGCACATAATATGCACCGCCAAGCAGGTCATCAATCTTGCGGTAATGCTCGCCTTTGTAACTTCTCAAATCCAAACCTCCGGATAAGGTGAAGTTTTCGTTAAATTCGTAATTAAAAGTTGATAGTAAACCATACCAAAAATGATTGTTTACTGATGATCGTAAAATCCCGCCCGATTCACGATTTGGATT
>CAYNDN010000274.1:0-2570 GCA_964395075.1 uncultured Lentimicrobiaceae bacterium
TGTAAGTTTTACACGGTATTCCACCGCTTCCGGTTGCTGATACCAAAGCCCGGTGTAGTTAAAAGTAAAATAATTGCGATTGTGGCTAAAGATCGTGTCCCGCCAAAAATCTACCGGCTCAAACAATACGTTCACCGAGGTGAGTAGCGGGAGAGGTGATGATGATTTTCCCGAACTTTCAGGAGTGTATTTTATAAGTCCCTCGTCAGTTCCGATCCAGATGGCGCTCTTGGGGTTGCGGGTGGTTGAATTAAATTCGGGATCGATTGGTGCGATGCCGTAGTTTTCACCATACAAGTGGGCATTTTTATGATTGATGTTGTAGATCGAAAGTCCGTTTTCGTGAACAATGAGCAGGTTTCCCGCATGGTCGGCCTGGAGCGAAGAAATGGTGAAGCTGCCACCAAGCCCTGCATCGATGGGAACAAATTTGTCCTCGTGGAAATATAAAATGGTGTTATCGTGGGTTGCACACCATATGGTGCCATAGTCGTCGCTGGTGATGGTATAAACTTTTTCGCTGGTGAGTCCGGCATCAAGGCCATAATTTGTAAACCTGCCGTTTTGGAGTACCGTGATGCCGGTACCATCGGTGGCGAACCATATTCGGCCACGGCTGTCGGAATACACGCAATAGATAAAGTTATTGCCCAGCCCGCCGGATTCATCAAAATTTTCGAATTCCATTCCGGTGTTTGATCCGGATGGGTAAACTGCCCTTGAGGCGCCTCCCAGTGTGGCAAACCATGTTTCTTTTTGGTTGGATGTGATGGATAAAATATTGTCGTTGATAAATCCTGTGCGTGTACTGAAACTCCTGCCCGAAAGATATCCAGGATTCAGGCGGTAAAGCCCCTCGCCGAAGGTGCCCACCCACACAAAGCCCCGGCTATCCTGGTGCAGGCAGGTAATGTCGCGGTAGGATATTTCGCGGGGAAGTGGTATTATTTGCGAAGCGGCACCTTCAGAAAAATCGGGTGCATGCCTGAACAGGCCGCTTTTAGCAGCATACCAAATAAAACCCTCGCTGTCGGTCATCAATGCATGAACGTCTTTCAGTGCATTTTTTTTATTGCCAAAAACAAAGTCAAATTTCAGCGATGGAACATGCACAATCGTGTTGCCCGACCATGCCATCAAATCGCCCTCCCCGCCCTGCATAACACCCGAAAACCTTGAAATGCTTCGTTCGCCAAAAGTGCTGTAGCTGAAAATCTGATGTGAAGCAAGGTCATATTTAAGCAATCCCGAACTTCCGGTTGCAACCCATACGGATGCTGCCACGGGCATAATGGCTGTAACCGCGCCGTAGTTCCACTTGTGCCCATGTGTGGTGAAGCTAACTTTAAGGGTTTTAGGATTGATACTGCAAAAGCCACCGTCGTAGCCACCGGCCCATATAATGCCATCGGCGGCTTTTTTCAGGGTCTGGATCATCACATCGGGCAGCCCGTCATCCATGGTAAGCATGTTGAAATTTGCCCGTTGGCCATCCATTGTAATAATATCGATTCCGGCATCAGAGGCTGCCCACACACTTTTTCCCGATACCGCAAGGTCATAAATGTAGTTGTCCGCTAATTCCGAGTTGTCGCTGGTAAACCTGATCATAGTGTCGTGGCTGATCCTGCACACGCCGTTTCCGTAATCGGCAAACCAAATGTTTCCATCCGGAGTTTCAGCTATCGACGAAATATTCGCGTCTGCAGCAGCATTTTTTATGATTTCGGGCGGAGATACCAAATCGGTGATACGGGCAATTATGCCGGACTCACATGCTGCGATAACATCGCCGGAAGCATTTATATGAATTGCGTTTACGGGTTCCGCAACATCCCAAACGAGACTAAAATCAAAGCCATCAAAATAAAGCAGTCCGCAGTTTGTACCCACCCATATCAGTCCCAGGCTATCTTTGGCCATGGTGTTTATCCGGCAATCCTCATAGCCCGAAGGAAGCGTAACGATTTTAAAATGCGGTTGCTGTGCAATTGCTACGGTGCCAACCAGCAGAAATGAAATAAGCATCAGGATACTGAACCGGTATTTCAGGCGTGCATTACATTTCATTTCCTGAGCCTGAATTCAAGTTCTACATCTACCTGTATTTGTTCCGAAATTTTCTGGAAAACCATTTTAGGAATGGTGATGTTGTGGTCTTCAAGCAACACATCAAAAGATGAATTTGCCGTGATTTTTTCTTCGTCAACTTTTATATTGATGCGCAACACACGCTCTTTTTCCACGCCGTGAATGTCGAGAATCCCTTTGGCGCGCACCAAATGTTCGCCGGGTTGGAGCAGGTTTACCGGCTCGATGATCTTACCGCTGAACCGTGCGTTGGGATACTTTTTTGATTCGATGTAGTTTTCGTAGAAGTGCTCCTGCTGCAGCGGGCTGTTGAATCCTTTGAAAGAGCGGGTTTTCATGGTGAAGGCAAAGGTACGTTCCTCAGTGTTAAGCAGGCCGTTCAGCTCGTTGCTGGAAGCTTTGATGATTTCCAGCGGAGCCTCCGACACAAATCTAACTTCACCCCGGGTAGTTTGTAAAATGGCGGGCGCCGGCATCCT
>CAYNDN010000274.1:2580-5685 GCA_964395075.1 uncultured Lentimicrobiaceae bacterium
GCGGGGTTCCCATCCTGAGCTGGAATTGCTGCAGAAATCAACAACAGGAAAAATATGAAAAGCGTGCGCATGCCATTTTGTTTTGTTTGCGACAAAATTAACAAATAAGGAATGAATTGGTTTTTATTACCAGGCAAGGAGATATTTTATTCATACTTTTATTGATTAAAAGCTATTTTTGCATAAAGCGAATAATGTTAAACACTTTAGAAAGATGAAAAACTCAAAATCAAATACATTGCATTTGCCAATCCTTGTTGAGCAGGATGAAGACAATTTCTACATAGTAAGCTGCCCGGTTTTTAAAGGTTGTCATTCTTACGGATCTAATATCGACGAAGCGCTGCATAACATCCGGGAAGTAATTGAAATGTGCATGGAGGAAGAAGAGGAAAAGATTTCGGAAATTAACAGATTTGTCGGTTTCAGAGAGATGCAAATACCAATCAAATCCATCGCCGTTTAATAATTTTATCATGCCGATAGAAAATTGTAACTTTCTTTAAACACAAATTACCTTATCAACACCTTCTTCACCACTCGGACTCTTCCTTCAATCACCAAATAATAAAATCCCGGGCTGATTCCATCTAATCGGATTTCCAACGCCTCGCCGGCAATTGCATTCACCCGGTTCATTTCAAATACCTTTTTCCCAAAAACATCCAGCACAGAAATATCGGCTTCCATGAAGTTCCTTTCCGGGATAATCGAAAATGTACCTTCCGAGGGATTCGGGAATATGCTGAATGAAGCCCCATTTTCAGCAATTCCGGTGCAGGCATCCACGTAAATTTCCTGATCAGCAGCATTTTCACATCCGAATTCATCGGTATAAAAATAGGTGATGGTATGGGTGCCGATGCCGGCTTCTTCGGGATGGAACCAGCCGTCGGTTACGCCTTCACCGGAATATTCGCCCCCTTCGGGATAGCCTTCGTTGAGCTCGTGTGCCGGCCAGTCTACGCACATGTCACCAACAGGTTCAAAGGTAATTTCCGGCAACGCATGGATATTGATAAAATCTTCCCTGGTGAGCGTTTGTGAATTTTCAGGATTGGAAACCGTGAGCATTACATCATAAATACCCGCTGTGTTGTAGCTTACCTCAGGGTTTTGCTCGTTTGAAGTTTCAGGTTCGCCGCCCGGGAATTCCCACGCCCATTCCGTAACATTGCCCTGAGAAAGGTCGGAAAACTGCACCGTGCCCGATTCACAAAACTCGGTTTCATCGGCTGCGAAATCCGGGCTGATGGCATTGCCGCCTTCAATCACAATGGTATAATCCTCGGTTTCGCCGTAGCTGAAAGAGGCACAGGGATCAGAGGATGAATCCAGCCAGCGTGCCCTGATGCGCATGCGGTGCTCGCCGGGCATCACATCTTCCGGCACATCAAAATCGGTGGTATAAACCTGGCCGGAATTATCCATTTCAAAATCCTCAATCCGCAGTTCATCCGGCGAAAATTCCTTATCATCATTAAAATCGATCCAGAGGCTTGCAAACTGGCTGCTGTATCCGGTTTCCCATTCCACGGTGTAGGTTTCGCCGGGTGTGAGCGGCGTTGACAAATCAACAAAATTTCCATAGCCTTCGGTGCCGTTGTCGTTGCTGCAGCCATTGTTCATGTTGCTGATATCTTCCAGGGCAAATCCTATGAAACCATCACCAAAGGAACAGTTGGCTGTGGGATAGCAATAATCCGGAAAAGTAAGGTCGATGAATTTTGTGCCTGAGAGGCCGTTATCGCCAGTGTAATCTAAATTCAGTGTGCTTATGTGGCCGGCGGGAGTGTTTTCTTCTGCCGAAAGCTCAAAGGTTGCCGAAGCAACGCTGCCAATGGCAAGGTCGCCCATATCCTGGGGTTCGGTGGTGAGGATGGTAACAAAGTTGTCGTCAGTGTTCAGTTCACCGGATACGTTTGTAGCATCTTCCGTTCCGATGTTTGTGAGGGTGATGGTGATCTCCGCCGTTTCGCCGGGATCGAGCTGCCCGTTGTTGTTGCCGTTTTCATCGTTTATCACGTAATTGTCCATCAGGATGTAAGGCCCTGAAATGGAGCTCATACTCTGCATGGCATCCAGGTCGAAGCCTGCATCAAATTCGTTGCCGCCATCGCCATCGTCTTCAATTTTAAAGTAGCGGGCTTCGCTGATGGTGGAATTTTCCAGATCGAACTCCGAAGTTCCGCTGCCTGTGCCAATGAGTTCCCACGGGCCGTCGATGGAGTTTCCGGCATACAGTTCAAAACCTTCGTTGGTGGCATCGCCTTCAAAAACTATGATGTCGCTTCCGGGGCCATTCAGCACCAGTTCCTGCATATCAAAAACCATCCAGCCATTTTTGCCCATGGAATAGTACAGGTTGTCGGGCGGGCCAATAACATCCCAGGATGGCTGTTCATGCAACGAGTTTGCCGATGGCCTTTGCGAGGCACACACCTGGTAAATGCTCTGGTGGGATTCGGGCTCGAGCTCAATGTCAAGCGTATTTGCGGCAAGGTCTTCCACCGTTACGCCGGTGATTACCTGTGTTTCATAACCGTTCGCTTTTACTTTTACGGTGTATGTGCCGCCCACCACAAATTTATGGTAGTCGCCAATTTCAGGATCGCTGAAACAGGTCATTTTATCTCCAACATAAATTACGGCAGCAACCGGATCACCGGTTTGGGCATCCGTAACCATCCCCTGCAATCCGTAGCCGGCATACTCGATGAGGTTGATGGTTGGTTGCAGGTTAATACTGAAATAGTAGCTGATCTGCGATGGCGGTGGTTGCTTATTTGAAGAAAGTTCCATCACAATGCCGTGGGAACCTTTCACGCCGTAATAGGATTCTGCCGTGCTGCCTGTGGTGGGGTAAAGCGAGGTGCCGGGGCCGGTCGGGAGATTTGAATATCCGGAGGTAGACGCGTACATTTCTGCGAGCACTTCCTCTTCATCAATATCGGGGCAGGGTACTTCATAAAAATACCAGGGGTGCAGGTACAGCTCGATGCCGCTGTGCAGAGTCATGTGGATGGAAAACTGGTTGTCGAGCACCATCTGGCGCAGGGCCTTCGATTCGGGCTGCGAATAGGGTCCGGGGCTGCTGCCCTCGCC
>CAYNDN010000274.1:5695-6890 GCA_964395075.1 uncultured Lentimicrobiaceae bacterium
CGTCGTACCCGCACGCCCGGCCGGGATACACGATGCTGCCCTCGCCGTTCCAGATGTAGCCCCAGTCGCGGTTCAGATCCACATAATTATTATTGTACCGCGAGAGGCTCACCCTTCCGTCAGGATTTACAAGTGGGAAAATCCAGATTTCCCGGTTTTCGATTAGCTCGACGATCTCCGGATTATTATCATTGTATTGCTGGCAGAGCCATCTTGCAAAGCGGATCATGTTTTCGCCGCCGCCAATCTCATCACCGTGGATGTTGCCGTCGAAACCGATCTCGGCTTCCGGTTCATCAACAGTTACATTATCGCTGATTTTGAGTGCCGAAAGCTCGCGACCGCCAACAGATTGGCCATAAACGGTTTTCATTACAAGCCCGGGCAGTGCATCCGCAAGGCTGTCCATCACATAAATAATTTCTTCATAGGTGTGATACTGATTGCGGGTTTCCCAAAAATCCTGGTAATAAGCATTGAGGTTTTCTTTGGTGATTTCGAAATTCAACCCGGCATGTTTTACCAAATCCAACTCAGCAGGCGTAACATACATGGTTGCATAATCGTGATAAATGTCGCCGTTGAGGCCAATTTCGTGGAGTGTTTGGGCATCCTTCCGGTCGCTAAGTGTAACTTTGATTTCCATTTCTGATTCGCGCCATCCCTGTGCCAGGACCGGGGAAACAACAGAAAGGAGCAGTGCCAGTGTAACAGTAATTTTGAGTAGTTGCGTAATGCGTTTCATTTTGCTTGGTTTTTGAAATGAATGAACGATTTGTAGTTAAAACGCGAAGATATGATTTTTCAGGGGGAGGGTAGAATTCATTTGGAGTTTTGCAAAAGTATCTTTCAACTCATTTTTTACCAAATCCGAATTTGTCGGGAGGCAGAAAATGAGTTGAAAGATACTAGGCTGTTGTACAATGTGCATTACCCAAATAATTCTTTAATCGTCTTCATTGGTAAAAACATCTTTCCGCTATCAGGTAATTTAATGAATCCGTACTTCTCATAAAATCTTTCAGCTTCTAAATCCAGCGGATCAACTATTACCGCATACGCTCCAATTAAATCAGATGAATCAATACACCTCTTTAATGAATCAATCAATAATATCCTGCCAATTCCTTTTCCTTGAAAATCCTTATCAATTGCCAATCTGCCCAATAGTATTGTTGGAATCGATTCATACGAT
>CAYNDN010000275.1:0-3916 GCA_964395075.1 uncultured Lentimicrobiaceae bacterium
CGGGCGCACCATTCAAGGCCCTGCAAAACAGGGGGTTGGGAACAGGGTCACATCAGGCTTCGGAAAAATCAGTCTGCCCTGAGCATAAGCACTGCAACCGCTCACCTTGTCCTTTATAATCAGACTGTAGAATCCTGGATTGACAGCTGTGATTGATGGGCTGGTACTTCCGTTATTCCATTGATAAGTAAACCGTGATGGATCATTGGGGGTTAAGGTTGGTGTTAGAGTTACGGGAGTTCCCTCACAAATATTCAGAGGAGGCAGCGTAACCTGTGGCTGTTCATAAACCGGCACACATACGGTATCCGAATTCATACATCCTGTGTTCAGGTCGGTAACCTCCACTACAAACTCAAAAATTGCCGGTAATGATCCAGGTGCTGTAAACGAAACATAAGGGCTATTGCTTCCCGAAGGTGAAAAAGTTGCACCGGTTGGGAGACTGCTCCAACTGTAACTATAATTTGCGTCGTATTTAGTTTGGAGCCCGAAACCTGCTATCCCCCCAGGTAAAGCACATGCAATACCAGGGCCATCAATATCGGCTTTTGGCAACTGATGCAGATACATATAAATTCTATTGGATACAGAGGAACAACCCACAGAATTATAAACTTCAACATAATATTCCCCGGGTTCATATACATCGAGGGAGTTCAATGGGGTACTTGTGATAAACTCACCATCCTTGTACCATCTGTAAGAAGCCATGCCGCCACATGATGCTGTAAGCGTTTCATAGCTGCCAGGACAGAAAATGGTATCTGTTGCTGAGATTGTACAGGATGGAGCCGGATTTATCGTAATCGTTTTTGTGGTATCTGCTATGCAAACTGTACCTAAAGTTGCTGTAAGTTTTACGTTGTAGGTGCCCGTTGCAGCATAAGCGTGCTCTGTTGGTGATTCAAATGAGGTAGAACCATCACCGAAATCCCAAACATAAGTAAATCCTGAAATGGGTGGAATTGCAGTAAATATTACCGGCTCATTTTCGCAGGCGGGATTTGGATTCATTACAAAATCGATGGTGCAATCAAATGGCAGAGGCGGAGATCCACCTCCCTGGCAATCTCCTATTAATATCAGAATATTGGCAGTAACCGAACACAAACCATTAGAAACTTCTACTTCAAACACGTATGAACCCTGTCCGGTAAATGTACTATTTGGAATATTATACACATTTGAAGTTGCTCCGGAAATCAGACCATTATGATACCACTGATAAGATGTATATCCACCCGGGACAGAAAGTGACAAGTTTACAGGAACATCCGGAAAGCAATATGCTGTTGGCCCGCTGGGTGTTATTACCGGAATTGTGGGCGGATTAACGATAGTTATCGAAACAGTATCACTGCCCGAACACGAAGAAACACTGAGTGTTGCAGTAGTCGGCGTCCCGTGCCATTTTATCGAAACGCTGTTGGTTCCCTGACCACTCTGGATGGTTCCGCGGTTTGATGGGGTTACATTCCAGACGATATCATCAACACTGCCTGATAATGCGCAGCTATAACTTTCAACTTCATCAACACAAACTGTATTATCCCCGGATATGCTTGGAGGGCCATACGGATAGATATCCAAAGTTTGAGTTAACGACTGGCAAATTACTCCAGGAGCTATTTCATTTTCCTGATAAACACTCAGTTGCCAGGGGCCGGCACCCGACCATGAAACTATTACCGAATCACTGTTTGCCCCCATTTCTGAATGAACCGTTCCAGTACCGCCACTGATTGACCAAACAAAAGAATTGTCATCATTATCAGAACTGATGGAATATATGTGATTTTTTCCCGGACATACACTGTCTGCGCCCATAATAGAATTTAGGACGGGCAAAGGAACAACCTCTACAATTTTTACTGCATTTGAGTTGCACCACATAGATGGTGCTGCGGGAGTTGCACTTATAAAATAGGTTCCGGGCGAATTCCAGGTAATTGCTGCAGAACTCCCTGATGGGGCTACAGTTGCGCCTGCCGGGCTAACAGACCATGTGGCGTTGCCATTGGCATAATAAGTTTTTGTATCACCTTCGCAAACCGTTTCTTCACCAAAAACAAATTCAAAAACCGGTTTCACTTCTACTGTATAAAGACTGGTACCACTGCAGCCGGCCATTGGATTGTTGTAATCACATTTTATGGTATAGGTTGCAGCATCAGTAAAAGAAATATTGACCGTTGGTGTATTCCTGTCTTGCATATTAAACTGGTAAGCACCACCACTCACACTCCAGTTATAATAGGTACCCGGCATTGTTGGAAGGGTAAAACTTCCGGAGGCTCCCTGACAAATAACCGATGGCCCTGTGATGGGCAGTGCAGGATAGAGCACAGGAACCTGCAAAGTTGTGGTGTCATTGCAGGTTGTTGAAGCGCAACCCGGAGTAACAAGACTAACTGTTGTAGGTGCTGTATAGGCAGCGTCCCAGGCAACTGAAATACAATCGGTGCCGGCCCCTGAAATTATAGAACCTCCGGTAACTATCCAGTTATAAGTTCCGCAAACGGTTGGTGTACAAAAAGATGAAGTGTCGCCTGCGCAAACAGTGCCAAAGCAGCAATCGGTTTCAATTTCTGGTCCTGAGCCGGGTATAACAACTACGGTTTTCGTGATGGTGTCTATGCAACCACAGGGTACAAATTCTTCCACCGGTGGTTCCTGGCTAAAGACAAATTGTCCCTGTCCCATATCCTGGGCTGTTAGTGTAACGGTATAGGTTCCGGCTGCTGAATAAGCATGCTGTGGATTCGGATCCGTACTTGTGTTTCCATCGCCAAAATCCCATGTATAGTGGCTTCCGCCTAAGGATGTATTTACAAACTGGACAAAAGTATTTTCGCAAACCGTATCCTGATCAGGGTAAAAATCTGCTTCAGGGCCATCCAACAGGCAAACCTGGGAGGTGACCGAGTCGATGCAGGTACCACCATAAGCAAGGTTGCTGATTACCACTTTTATATAACCGGTACTGCCTGTACCCCAAGTGATGGTGTTAGGATTTATGGTGGTATTCGAAACGGTTCCACCACTAACGGTCCAGGTATAGGTAAAACCGGGATCGTTGGGATAAACGGTATAGGTATGTGCGCTGTTTTTGCAGGCTACCAGCCTGATATCTGATTGTCCGGCAGGATCTTCACCTTTGCAGGCACCTTCAATCGGGCATATCTCCACCGCATCCGAAATATTGAATTCCGGGCAGCAGGTTTGGGCATTTGCTGATCCTGGAAAAAATAGTACAGTCATACTAAAAATCAATACATACAAGTATCGAAAGGGGCTGTATTTTCCATTATTATCCAGGTTCCTGTCAGAATAGCGTAGGTAAAATTTTTGAATGTTTTTTGATGTTTGCGTAGCTTTTCTTTTCATAAGGCATAAGGGTTTATGTTAACATTTTATTCAATTCTTTAATCTTTCTGGTGCTGATGAAACCATATCACCAACACAATCAAATGAAACACTTTCAAAAGCTAACAGTTTGTTAATGAATTGTTAATGTATTTGTTAAAGTTTTGTTAATTAACTTTTCGTTAAACTGTTTGTCGGGGAAATGATTTCCAGAATATGTGTTCCCTCCTGTGCCCCTCAGGCTCCCCTCGCACACCCCACTAACTCCCCAAATTGGGGAGAACCGGCCGGCACACCACATGTGACGGGGATTTCTCCTTGAGGGGATAGGGGTAGCGCAGGTAAATCACCAATCGTTAATCGCTAATCTTAAATCAAATTATTCCCCGCGTGATCCATCATTCACAACCAACCTTAATGTTTCCAGCGGCAACAACATCAAAAATCACACATCAAACACCGGACTTCTGATATCAATAATCTGCCATCCCGCACCCCACTAACTCCCCAAATTGGGGAGAACCGGCCGGCACACCACATGTGACGG
>CAYNDN010000275.1:4016-6886 GCA_964395075.1 uncultured Lentimicrobiaceae bacterium
CCAGCGGCAACAACATCAAAAATCACACATCAAACACCGGACTTCTGATATCAATCAATTCTGCTTTCCCTACAATTCAATCACCCAATACAACAGTTCAATCCTTTTAATTTTTATTCCGGGCTTTCTCTCTTCATTTTTGCATCGTACAAAACAAGAACACAATGCAAACATTTCAGCAAATACTTTTCACAACAGTTTTATTAATGGTTCTTTTTTCAGCTAATCTGAAAGGGCAAACCACTATCTCCGGTTCGGTGCATGATAAACACGGCGAGCCGCTCACGGGAGCCAATGTTTTCCTGGCCGGGACATATGACGGCGTTTCCAGCGATGTGGCCGGGAATTTCACCTTTACTACTGAAGAATCCGGAATGCAAATCCTGAAAGTCAATTTTATTGGTTTTGAGGGTTTTGAAAAGGAAATAAAATTAGAGGGTTCCAAACTGCATTTTGATGTAGTGCTAAAAGAAAAATTCAACCAGATGAAAGCTGTGACCATCACCGCCGGGACTTTTGAGGCTGGTGATGAAAAGCGCTCTGCCACACTGAATTCACTGGATATGGTAACCACCGCCGGGGCCATGGGTGATGTTTATGGTGCACTGCAAACGCTGCCAGGCACCACCACCAACCCGGAATCGGGGAAGCTGTTTGTGAAAGGCGGCAGCAGTGAGGAAAGCCAGACTTACATTGATGGCGCGCTGGTACATGTGCCCTACAATTCTTCGCCGCCACTCACCGCAACCCGCGGCAGGTTTAATCCCTTCATGTTTAAGGGAACGGTTTTCAGTACCGGTGGCTATTCCGCTGAATATGGCCAGGCTTTGTCATCGGTTTTGCAACTCAGTACCAACGATATGCCCACAGAGGATGAATTGAATATTTCCCTGCTATCGGTAAGCGCAGGCGTGGCAGGAACCAAAAAATGGAAAAATGGTGCGGTTACAGCATCAGTAAATTACACCAACCTGAAGCCATATATGGAAGTTGCCCCACAGAACTACGACTGGAACCATCCACCGGAATACATCGCATCGGATATGAACATCCGCCAAAAAACAGGCAAAAACGGAATGCTTAAGTTTTATGCTACCCATAGCAATTCATACATGTCGCTAAACCGGGCAAACTTAGACAACGAGGGCTTGCTCACGGCTTATGACCTGCGCAACAACAATCTTTATGCGAACGCCTCCTGGATTACACCATTAGGAAAAAAGTGGGTGTATCGCACCGGCCTCTCCATGACCGAAAACCGCGACCATGTGGAATACGCCAATGCTGATTACAAAGAAACACTTCGCGGGTTGCACTACAAAAATGTTTTTATCCATCAGTTGAGTGACAAAATAAACCTGCGCATGGGTGCTGATCTTTTTGCCAAAGAATTTACCAGCAATTTTACCGAAAGTACTGAAAATCACAAGTACAGCTATATCAATCATTCGTTGGCCACATTTGCTGAAGCTGAGATTTATCTTTCAAACAGGTTTGTGACAAGGGTAGGGGGAAGGCTGGAATATTCGGGCTACCTGGATAAATCCAATGTTTCTCCACGCATTTCCACAGCCTACAAGTTTGACGACCACACACAGGTATCGCTGGGCTATGGTTGGTTTTACCAGGATCCGCTGGATGAATACCTGATCTATACTGACCTTATTGCACCAGAAAGGGCTGACCACTATATCCTCACTTTCCAGACCATCAAAAATAAAAGGACTTTGCGCTCGGAGCTATACTACAAGGATTACAGCGATCTGATAAAATTGAATGAAAAGGAATTCTACCTCCCGACTGCTTATGATAATTCAGGAAACGGTTATGCTTACGGGCTGGACATTTTCTGGCGGGATAATAAAACCATCAGGAATGCCGAATACTGGATTTCGTATGGTTATGTTGATGCAGAAAGAAATTTCAGGGATTATCCATTCGCCGCCGTGCCTTCATTCACAAGCAAGCATAACCTATCGGTGGTTTTCAAATACTGGTTCGACGATATCCGGTCGCTGGTTGGCGTTAGCTACAAGTTTTCATCACCACGGGTATATCACGATCCAAATCTGCCCGGATTTAATAATCGCGAAACAATAGCCTACAACTCGCTGGATGTTAACATCAGCTACCTGCATCGGGAAAACATCATTTTTTACGCAGCTATCACCAACCTGCCAGGATTTAAACAGGAATACGGTGAACGGTTTTCTTTAACACCAAACAGCGATGGCATTTTCGACAGTGAGCCCATCATTCCGGGTGCCGACAGGTTTTTTGTAATCGCCTGCTTTATCACGTTATCGAAAAAAGGAACAGCAAATCAGTTGGATGAGATTGAGTGAGCGTGTAGCGCGTAGCGCAGAGCGCGGAGCGCATAGAGCAAAGAGCAGAACTACTAAAAAATCAATAATACAAGTAAAGACGCACGGCCGTGCGTCTCAACGAGGAACTGAAAGTAAAGACGCACGAATGTGCGTCTCTAAATAACCCAATAACAAATAACTTAATAACTTAATCAAAATGAAAAAGACAACATTAATTATCGTAGCATTAATCATTGCAACAACCTCTTTTGCCGGAGGAATCAAGTATCAGAAAACCATGGGAAAAACGCTTGCCGGATTTGGTGAAGCACAAACCGTGGAAGATTATCAGCAACTCGGGAATAAATTCCTGCGGATTGCCGAAGCCGAACAAAATGAGTGGCTACCCTACTACTACCACGCCCAGTGCTACATCCTGATGAGTTTCGACAACAGCTTGAAACCTGAACAAAAAGACGAATATCTGGCAGAGGCCTCAGAGTCGGTGGACAAACTGCTTGAACTGGCTCCCGGTGAATCGGAAACTTATGTTATGCAGGGGTT
>CAYNDN010000276.1:0-3413 GCA_964395075.1 uncultured Lentimicrobiaceae bacterium
TCATGCGTTGTTTTTGGATAGAGCTCACCCAAAGAAACCTGATTCGACAAAGGCCCTCGCGGAGTAGGCTCACCAACCACCGAAATGCCGGTGCCGGCCAAAGTCTGGCGCAAACGCTTGATGCAGCGCTTTCCACGGCAGGCACCCATACCCAGGCGCGTGGTATGTTTCACTTCATCCACCGAGATAAACTTCCGGTCGCCCACCACCTCAAGTATTTCATCAAGTTTAACATCGTCGCAATGGCAGATGAACTGCTCGGTGGCCAGGTCAGTCTTATTATCTTTCAGTTCCACTTTATCAGGATACCGATCTTTAACAATAAAGCCCCTCACCTTTGGTAGTTCTTCGCCGTGAACATCCAGTGCTTTCACCCGTGCCACATGGGTTTTATTGGGCTTTCGCAGGATTTTTTCTATCACACCCTCACCTAACTTTTGGCCATTGTTATCCACCAGGAACACTTCTGATTTTTCTTCAGCATCATATTCAATGGGCAGGAAGAGCCAGTCTTTTTTCAGGTTGTAGCCAAAAATTGCAAGGCCCGGACACTGGTAAACGCACTGCATACAACCGACACATTTGCCGAAATCGATGTGTGGGACAGTGCTTGTGGATGTTTTGTGAATGGCATCATGCGGACAGGCAAACTCGCAAGGGTTGCATGCAAAGCCATAGAGGCAGTCGATAATCACGAAAGGCTTCTCCTTCATCCGCTCCGGGGTAGGTTCAAAAGGTTTTTCGATTACCCTGACCGGATGTTGCTGCGAGTCGATGTATTCTTTGGAAACGGCGAGATAAGCATCATAATCATACCTTGCTCCTACATCTTCCAGTATTTCAAAAGCCACCTGCTTACCTCGCAAAACGGCGCTGGTGCCTTCACCATTGCGAATGGCATCGCCGGCACCATAAACATTGCGCCCAAAAATTTCCTTACCCTTGATCAAAAGCTGATCATCGGGAACCAGTCCGGTGCAGATATTAATGGCGTCTATTCCATCTATCACCTGCTCGGTTCCGGGGATGGGCCTGAAATTTTCACAATCGGCAACCACGGCACCAACAATTCCTGTGTTATCATCATTCGGGATGGCTTTCAGGAGAATTTTGGAAGTCATAATCGGGATACCCAGGCGGCGTACCCTGTTGGCCTGCACCGGGAAACCACCTTCGTGTGGAAGTGCTTCCACAATGGCTTTCACGTTTGCTCCCGCCTGCATGAGCTGGTAGGAAGTGAGGTAACCGATGTTTCCGGCACCAACTGTGAGGATATTTTTTCCCAGCAGTGTCAACTCATTGTTCATCATCTTTTGTACAACAGCCGCTGTGAAAACACCCGGAAGGTCGTCGTTTTCAAAAGCCGGAAGGAACGGAACAGCTCCGGAAGCCACCACGAGGAAATCAGCATCGATGTAATAGATCTCTTCGGTGCTGATATTCTTCACCGCCAGTCGCTTTCCTTCAAGGATATCCCAAACCGTTGAGTCCAGGAAAATACCTGTATGGTCTTCTCCTGCCAGGGTTTCTGCAATATCAAATCCACGCATGCCGCCAAATTTTTTCTCTTTTTCAAAAAAGAAAAACTGGTGTGTCTGCATCAGAAATTGACCGCCGATTTTGTCATTGTTATCAACCACAATATTGTGGATGCCATTTTTATTAAGCTCTTCACGACAAGCCAAACCCGCAGGCCCGGCACCCACAATCACAACCTGTGTTTTAAAAACTTTTACCGGCTCATTTTCATCAACCTGCTCACGAACAGGCGTATAGTCTTTCGGGATCTCCCTGACCTCACTTATGCCGTCAACCTTGGTAATGCAAATACGTTTTATTCTGCCATCAACGAGCATTTCGCAGGCACCGCATTTGCCGATCCCACATTCCAGCGACCGGTTGCGGTTACGCAAACTGTGGCTGTGTACAGGATATCCGGCCTGGTGCAATGCCGCAGCAATTGTGAAACCTTTTTCACCTTCGATGGGTTTGCCGTTGTAAGTAAATGGAACTTTATCTACCTTTGGAACATCAAGGATAGGGTGCTTGTTTATCTTGTGCATTATATTTTTAGTTATGTGTTTTGCAATGTGTTGTTAGCAAATTAACAGCAAAACTATGGGATTTAAAGTTGCGCAAAACAAAATGCAAAAATTTATAAACAGTATAAATTCAAGGTGTTAGAAATAGTAAGTCAGTATTTAATACCCGGGCAGTTATTTTCATGCTACCAGTAACCGGATATGATTTCTGATGTGGAGGTGGGCAAATACAGGAAATAAAAAACGCCCTAAAAAAGGGCGTTTACCATTAACAGGTGTTTTTAGAATTTCTTTACAAGCACTATTCTGCAAGTGCTTTTTCCAGTTGCGCTAAAACTTTCTTGTTAACTTTCCTGGGGTTGGATGCTTTAAATTTTGTGAGGTCTTTCAAAGCCTTTTTACCAAATTCAGCTAAGCCTTCCGGATTTTTATCAAAATCATAACTGCCAATGCAGTAATCGAGTTTCTCTTTCAGGTCGGCAAATTTCGGTTCATTCAGTTTACCGATGGCTTCTGAAGCCGCTTCACAGGCAATTCTTAATTTGTCGTTACTCATAGTTCTCTCATTTAATGATTAAATTTCAGCGCGCAAAAGTATTACTATTTTGTTATACGCCACTTTTTTTTCATTAAGATAACTTTAATTTTTAACGACATAGGGTCAGCTGGCATCCTTATAAGCATCTGATATTTCAACTTCAGATACATATAAGGTTTCAAATAATTAGAGACCACATATGTTTTAACCTTAAATTAACATCCGTTGATGGCCTTAATAGCTATTCTTGAAAAACAAATAGAGCTATAGCGTGAGCTTTTTAATGGAGCTTTTTACAGTGATTGTATTAGAGAACCTTACCGGAACAATGAGGTAAAACGAATATTGCTCAGCAATATAAGAGGTTTGTTCATTTATTCGTAAACAATATCATTTTTTACCAACCTCCATTGAAAAGTCAAATATTATCAACATGGAATTGCACAGCTTAGAAAGGGACTGATGCAAGCGAAAGTAAATTTCAACAGAAAAATGGGCTGAACGTGTATAGACGAAAAATTTCTTTCCCTGAAAAAATGTACTTTTGCAATCGCTTTTTGAACCGGCCCCATAGTTCAATGGATAGAATGTCAGATTCCGGTTCTGATGATCTGGGTTCGAATCCCGGTGGGGTCACAACAACTTTTCTAAAGCCTTGATTGGTAAAACTTTCAGGGCTTTTGTTTTTGTAAGTGATAAGCTGGCTGGCATTTTTTTCGGCTGCTATTTTTTTTGTTTTAACGCCTTTAACCGGACAAGGTGTTAAAAATCAGGCAATAAAAAAAGCCACCCGAATGGATGGCTTTGCGTTGCTCCCCCTCTTGGACTTGAAC
>CAYNDN010000276.1:3423-6839 GCA_964395075.1 uncultured Lentimicrobiaceae bacterium
AAGGACCCTCTGATTAACAGTCAGATGCTCTAACCAACTGAGCTAAGGAGGAATTTCAGTATTTCAATTTATCTTCCTTGACCCTCTGATTAATCCCGCAAGTGCGGGACTCTAACCAACTGAGCTAAGGAGGAATGATTTTTTTTTTGAAGAACGTGTTGCTTTTTTGAAAAGCGGCTGCAAAAATAGATATAGTTTCTAAAATAGCAATACTTTTGCGAAAATTTTTTGTGATAAATTTAAAAATGTTTCTCAGTTATGGCAAAGGTATTAGGTATGGGTAATGCCCTGGTGGATATCATGATAAAGATTGATGATGAATCGATCTTTGAAAAATACCAACTTGAAAAAGGCGGCATGCGCCTCACCGATTCGGCAACAGTGCAAAATCTTATGAACGATTTGAAACACCTCCCAGCGGAAAAAGCGCCCGGCGGATCAGCAGCAAACACCATCAACGGCGTGGTAAACCTGGGTATGGAAGCCGGATTCATAGGCAAGGTTGCCGAAGACATTAACGGAAACTTCATGAAGGAAGATATGTTGAAAAACAGCATACAGCCGATTCTCGGTAAAGGTATTGCACCAACAGGTGTGGCTGTGGCGCTGGTGACTCCTGACTCAGAAAGAACCTTTGCTGTCAATCTTGGTTGTGCCATCGAGCTCGCTCCTGAGGATATCAAACCAGAACAATTTAGCGGATACGATTATTTCCATATTGAAGGATACCTGGTGCAAAACCATGATCTGCTCCGAAAAGCAGTGAAGTTAGCCAGGGAAAACAAAGTGAAGGTTTCCCTCGACCTCGCCAGTTTCGACGTGGTGCGCGAAAACCTTGGTTTTCTCAAAGAAATCATCCGCGATTATGTGGATATTGTGTTTACCAACGAAGACGAAGCAAAAGCTTTCACGGGCCTGGAACCCGAAGAGGCGCTACATAAACTCTACGAAGATTGTGAAATCGCCATCGTAAAAATCGGCAGTAAAGGTTCCATGATCAAACATGAAAATAAAGTGTACCAAATCGGGGTGATTCCTGTCAACAGCATCGACACAACCGGTGCCGGAGATCTCTATGCCGGCGGATTTTTGTTTGGGCTGGCAAATAACCTGAACATGGATCAGTGTGGTAAAATCGGATCACTTTTAGCGGGCAATGTGATTGAAGTGCTGGGGGCAAAAATGACCTCCGAAACATGGGAGAAAATCAACCGGGAGGTTAAAGCGATCATGATTTAATTAGTTTTTTTATATTTTTACGACAGTTAATAAACCACAGTACCAGTGGAAAAAACTGATCGTAAATCCAGCAGAGAACTTTGGCTTGCCAAACGTTTTAACCTCGAAAAAAGGCACCGAAAGCGGCAACGCCAAGGAGCAATCGTTCCTAAACTTTGGCAGCTTTTTGATGAGCTGATCAACCTGTTTGGCGTGGTTTTGCGGATATTGGGCAATTATGAAAAAGCCCATCAACTCGCACTGGACGTCAAACTCCGTTGTATCAACCTGAATTTCCCAATTCTACCATCGCAGTTTGAAGGATACAGGATTCTTCATCTCACCGATCTCCACTTAGACATTGCGCCGGATTTTGAAGAAAGAATCATATCCGCTATTGGAGAAACAAAGGTCGATCTGTGCGTTATTACAGGCGATTTCCGCAGGGATACAAAAGGGGATTATAAACAAATTCTAAAACCACTCAAAAAACTCATAAACCATATTGATGCGAAAGATGGTATTTATGCCACCCTCGGAAACCACGACACTTATCTCATGGTTAAACCATTTGAAGAAATGGGCATCCGGGTTTTAACCAACGAATCCATAAAAATATGCTGCAATGATGGTTGCATAACCCTAACAGGTGTGGATGATGTGCATTATTTTTACACCACCGATGCCACTAAAACCCTTTGGCAGGATATTCCGGGATTTAAAATTGCACTGGTTCATTCACCAGAATTATATGATGTGGCAGGCGACAATGAATACAGTCTTTATCTGTGCGGCCACACGCATGCCGGACAGGTTTGCCTTCCGTCAGGGAAACCTTTGATTACACACCTCACAAATGGTAAAAAGTTTTACAACGGTTTATGGAAATATAAAGAGATGACGGGATTTACCGGCAGCGGAACAGGCACTTCAGGTATTCCCGTCAGGATAAATTCTAAGAGTGAAGCCGTTGTAATTACGCTACATGACGGGATATAAATAGCATATAGAATAAAACTGGTCTAAATCCTCCAATCAAACCCGGAACCGTTACCAGATTATAAGCATCGATAAATGCTTTTTACAGTTTTTCAAAAAAAAATTAGCCTGTCTAATAAACTTTATTTGTTTTCGTTAGTTCCAAAACCTAAATGATAGTTAAAACAAATAATAAATTCTAAATGTTAGCAAGCATTTTATTACAGGCGGGAACGGCAATTGCCGACACAACAGCGAATGCACTTAACGGAGAAGCAGCAGAAATTACCATGTCGATTTGGGAACTGGTACTTAAAGGCGGGTGGATCATGCTGATTCTTGGGGTTTTTTCGGTAATCGCCATTTATATTTTCATCGAAAGATTCCTGATCATTACCAATGCATCAAAAGAAGACACCAATTTCATGAATCACATCCGGGATTTTATCCATGACGGGAAGATTGATGCAGCAACTGCACTTTGCAAAAAAACACAAAACCCGATTGCACGGATGATTGAGAAAGGTTTGCGTCGCATCGGGAAACCACTGAACGACATCAATGCAGCCATAGAAAACGTGGGGAAACTTGAAGTTTCGCGATTAGAGAAAAACATTGCCACGCTGGCAACCATTGCAGGTGCCGGTCCGATGCTCGGTTTTTTAGGAACCGTAATCGGGATGATCCGTGCGTTTTATGATATGTCGATGGCCGGAAACAACATTGATATTGCGTTACTCTCCACGGGTATTTACCAGGCCATGATAACAACAGTAGCAGGTTTGATTGTTGGGATTATCGCTTTTATTTGCTACAATGTGCTTGTATCCAGGGTTGAAAAACTGGTTTTCAAACTTGAGGCCCGGGCCACCGAGTTTATGGATGTGCTCAATGAGCCTGTTGATTAAAAAAACCCAAAAGATTTATGGCTATAGAAACACGAAATAAAAGAAGTGTCCAGTTCAGCACGGCTTCCATGTCGGACCTGGTGTTTTTGCTGCTGATATTTTTTATGCTCACATCAACCCTTGTTGCACCAAATGCCATTAAGCTTTTGCTGCCGCAAAGCAGTAGCAAGACCCTGGCAAAGCAGACCATAACGGTATATGTTAACGATCAGGCAGAATATTTCATTGGCGAAATGCCTGTGAAAGAAGAGCAACTGGAACCTTTGCTGAACAGTGAACTGCAGGGACAGTATGAAGGCTCCGTTGTGCTGC
>CAYNDN010000277.1:0-6798 GCA_964395075.1 uncultured Lentimicrobiaceae bacterium
CTACGTGTAATTTTAAGCAAGTTCGATAATTCATTTACTGACACTTGTGAGCCAACCTGCAACGCCAGGGCAACAAGGAGTTTTCGAATAATGGAAGGGTTCTTAATCTTTTCGTAAACTAAAATATCTTTATAAAGGTAGTCGGAGCTCAACTCGCCAAGCATAACTTTTTTATCATCTGGGTCCAGGTCGATAATTCCAGGGTAGGCACCAAAAATAAGCAAACTGTTCAGGTTATTGATTATCCAAAGCCAGCCATTGGTTTCACTGATTTCTTCCAGTGAAAGCGGGTACATAATAAATTTAATATTTCTGCCGGTCAGTGGCTCTCCTATCTGATTTGCCAGATCGAAACTGCTCGATCCCGTAGCTATTAGTTTGTATTGTTTCAGTTCATCAAATATCAGCTTCAGGATACTCCCAATCTCATCAATTTTTTGTGCCTCATCCAGTGCAATAATTGCTTTGTTGGAAAATAGTGCTTTAATAGAAGCCAGATCTTTACTCTCCAGGATGTTTGCTATAGCTGGTATTTCACAGTTAAGAATTACTGCTTCATCATATTTATCTAAAATCATATTTAGCAAAGTTGTTTTGCCAACCTGTCTGGTACCATAAAGGATAAGTATTTCTTTTTTTGGAATCCATTTTTCGATACCTTTCTCAAGCTTCCTTTTATACATCATGCCAAAATTTGTAAGTAAAAGTGCAAAATTAAGCATAATATTGAAAATAGAATTACAATATTAAGCCTAAATGTGAGGCTTAGTTTTTTTGTAACGAAGGTGTCAGTTTTGAATTGAGCTTACAACCACCCTCGTTCCCAATGCATTTCCTTCCAGATCATGCTTATCTTCAATCTGGTATGTGAATTTTACTTTGGTTAGTTTTTCATAGAGTTCAATAATCTGATCAACGATTTTCAGGCCTTTACCTGTACTTTCTTTTTGTGATGCTGCTTTCCGGCCAATGCCATTATCGTCAATGATTAGTTTTAGTCGGTCAGCTTCTTTTGAAATTTCGATGTAAATTTTCCCACTTTTTGCCAAAGAGCGTATTCCATGTTTGATGGCGTTTTCAACAAAGGTGTGGATGAGCTGGCGGGGGATTTTTAATTCATTTAAAGATTCATCTTCGATCTTGATCTCGTATTCAAACAAATCTTTGAATCGTATTTTTTGTATATCCAGATAATCAGTGATGAACTGGAGTTCTTCCCCGACGGTGGTTTCAATGTTTTCTGACTCCATCAGGCTGCGGTGGATCAACCTTGAGAATTTGGTTAAAAAGCGGTTGGCTTCTTCTGACCTGCCCGAAAGGTACATGCCTGAAATCCCATTTATCGCATTGAGGGTAAAGTGAGGGTCAACCTGGTTTTTGATGGAGAGCATTTGGTGGCGGTAAAGTAGTTTTTCGGTTTCATGTTTCTTTTTCAGTTGCCTTTTTTGCAGAAACAAAGCCAATTGTATGATCATTAAAAAGAAAATGTAAACAAGTGCCCAGAACAAAAATCGGAAGTGATAATTATCATTATGCTTATAATCAACTTCATAAAGGTAATTCAAATCATGAAAGAACAGAGTTGTCTTGTTGTTCTGACTTGTTTTAGTAAAATAATACGCCGGAGGATGAACACTCTCAATTCCTTCTACAGCAATTTTATGTTTAAAATTCTCATCATAAATAAAGAAAAAGGGATGTGTTCTGGAAATGCAAATATTTTCACCATCACCATCCTGGTTTATATCAAAATTGCTTTTTTGAATACTCCAGGCATCCACATTTTTTAAATCCAATAATTTCCCCTCAAAGGAAAAGTCTCCAAGAAAACCAGCTCGGAAAAAAATACTGAAGCGATCATGATATAGTTGATGGTTAATGATTTGAATTGGCCTACCCCATGAAGGATTGAGTGTGATGGGTGTGAGCTCTTCTCCATCAGGCCTGAATATGCGAACATTATGCTCATTTTCTTCCCCATTTTTTATCTGTGATTTGTCAATCAGGCAAATGTAGTTTTGGCCATTGTTTTTTAATATGATAGGAAATGATGAATAACCATTTAATGGAATCGGTTTAAATTTTGTTGCAAGGTTTTGGTCGAAAACTATTAGCCATGAAGCGGTGTCAAGATATGGCGTGCTAATCGAATCTGTTAATTCAGAAAAGTTCATTTGCCTTGCATTGGAGATAATTATTTCTGTGTGCCCATCATTATCAATATCTGCCAATGTATTGCAGTCATTATCCTGAAAAGCCAGACCGGTATTTATTGAAGAAGAGATTTTCCTGTTTTTTATATCCCATTGATAAACCTTTCTGGGTGACCGGCAAAGCGCACCCCTTGCAAAAAAAACAAATTCATCGTAGCCATCCCCATTAAAATCTTCAAAACCTATTCCCCCACTGGCCACATCATACGATCCCCTAAAATGACTGATTGTATCAATAAATTGAAATTGGAAGCTCCTTTTGTCTTTGGCGAATGGATTAATGAGTTGGATGAATAATGAGTCTTTTATTTGGGAAAGAATATATACTTCCATTATGCTGTCATGATTGTAATCCCCAAAGGAGAAATGAGCATTGCGAAGAATGTTTCCTTTTATAATCCAGTCATCAGAAAAGTTTTGATCGTGTGTCCTTATGTTAATAAAATTGGGATTCCCTTTGATTGCAGTATGAAAGCTGGACATGATTCTTTCGGAAAAACCATCGTTATTCAAATCCCAATAAGCATATTTATCAACTCCCGGATTCATTATTTTCTCTTTATTTATCAGGGTTGCACTATATTTTTGATTGTTAATAGGAAGATATGGAATTACCAATACAGCAGGAAGAGTTGCAAGGATAAATGGTAATAAGTTGAGAAATCCCCATCTGAATATTCTAAGTTTTTTAAGTATTTCCAATTTGGCCCCCTTATCAGTAAATCCATTACTCATTAATAAGGATAAAGATACTCATTGCAGTTGAAAACAAATTCTACTTTCTAAATATTTAGATTGGGTTTAAATAATTGGATAGTTAAAAATGTTCTTACAAATTTTTATACTAAAGGCTTCACCCCATCAACCCCCTTACACTTTTTGAAACGGCCAGTTCGCCACTTTGCACATAGGCTTCGTGGTTTTTTTCGATTTGTTTCAGGTCGTAGAGGTAATTTACCATGAGCCCGAAGGAACGCTCAATGCCGTATGCTGAAGTGTTTCCCATCCAGTTGATGCGATGCAGTTGGGCACCGTTGCCAAAATGAAACCTTGCCACCGGGTCGAGGGGTTTGCCATATTTCTTTTCTTTCACAAGATAATTTGAGCAAAGTTTTAGCAGCGGTTTTTTCAGAAGCTGTGATTTTGATGGATCATCCTGCCAGTTGTTATTTTTTAAAATCTCAAGATATTCTTGTTCTTTTTGTGTAATGTATTGGCTTTCTTTTTTGTCCAATTCGAGGTTCAGCCATTTTGCGAATCCGGGGATTGGGGAGAGCGTGCTGTAGGTTTTTATGTTTGGAAGTTCGGCTGCTAACTCATTCACCACCAATTTTATCAGGAAATTGCCAAGTGGGATTTTGCGCAGTCCTTTCTGGCAGTTGTTTATTGAATAAAAAATGGCGGTGTCTTTTTCCTCTTCAATATTATTTTCTTCATGGATAATGGATTGGATGGAACCGGAAATGCCTTTGGTTAAGGCCACCTCTACAAAAATCAGCGGTTCGTCTTCCAGCGACGGGTGAAAATATGCAAAGCATCGCCGGTCGGAAGAGAGCCGCTTTTTCAGGTCGCTCCAGTTTTCGATGTCATGTACGGCTTCGTACTGTATGATTTTTTCCAGGATGGATGCTTCGGTGTTCCAGTCGATTTTGGTCAGTGTGAGGAATCCGGGGTTGAACCATGAGGTGAGTAGATCACGTAAATCGTCATCCATGGGTTTTAGTTCCCGGTGGCGTTTTAAAAAGCTTAACAAATCTTCGCGCAGCGAAACAATGGCCTTAGTGCCGTTTGGAGCCATGATCATCCGGCTAAATAGCTTTCGTCGATCCGAGGAAATCGATTCTGATAGCTCTCCCAATAATTTTTCATCCGGCGATTCGGCGAACTTCAATGCAATTTTTTTAACCGTTTCCAGATTGGGGCCCATCGTTTTATTGAGTCTGAGCATGAAGTCCAGCTTTTCTTCGGTGCTGAATTGTTCGTAGCGGTGTACAAGTTGCCGCGCAAGCGCCAGTCCGGAAGCGACACCTTTGTGAGAAACCAGGTCTTCGCACAGCCCAACCAGATTTTGCGTGGAAGTGCCGCGTGTCCTTCTCAGGTCCAGGAATTTTTCGCCGGCATCGGCAATCGAATCCACAATATTTTTCGTAAAACGTCCTATATTCATAATCAGATCAGGATTTAAGGTGTATTAATGGCTGAAAGATACAAAATGTTGATCGGATTAGCAAAAGGAATTTTATGATGAATTTGTTAAGAAACCCATTCAAATTTGTATTTTCGCCAGACGAATAAATAATCTTCTGCAACATGAACCTGAAAGAGATCAAAAACGATAAGGCCGTAATCATCGAAATCGACGGCCGGCTGGATACCACCAATTTCAGTAAGCTTGAGAGCGAAATCATGAATCATATTGAAAGTGGGCAAAAAAAATATGTGATCGATTGCGGCGGTATGGATTACGTAAGTAGCTCAGGGCTGCGGGTTTTCCTGATGGCCTTGAAAAAGGTCAATGCCCTTGATGGTAAGTTTCTGCTATGCAGTTTGCAGGAAAATATCAGGGAGATTTTTGAAATATCAGGGTTTACAACGATTTTCGACATTTACAAAAACCAGGAAGAAGCCCTCAGCACCCTGGATTAATCCGTATAATTTTTGCGAATTTCCTTTAGCTGAAAATACAATTGGCGTGAGTGTTTTTTAAAGGAATCAAATTTTACAAGCAACTTGTTTACCAGTTCACCCTGCTGCTGCTCATTCATTTCATCAAATTTATTGTTGTCGAGTAAATAATGTGATTCTTCCAGGATTTCGTTGATTTCCTCGTAAGCCGCACACTCAGTTTCAAAATTTGCAATTACACCTTTAAATGCGTGCGCACTTTTTTTTAGCTCTTCAAAATTTTTGGTTTTTAACTGCCTGGTAATCTTTTCGATACGCTCGTCATACTCTTCAATGAAAATATCGATGATCTCCACTACTGTTTCACGATCGAAATGAACATACGTTTCAGCAAATTTTACCTCATTTATCATATCATCCCAAAATTTGCCGCAAATATAGTGTATTTGAAATATTGATGCGTTTTGCTGTTTACAGCGCCTCCCATCTAAAGCTATGCTCCGGGCTAATGCCATATCGCGCTGCGCTGCCGGCCCTGAGTTCTATCACATACTTTGCTTTGTCTCCTGAGGGTATTGTTTTTTCGGAGTAGGGTGGGGTATTTTCGTGGATGCTTACGATGTTGTATTCTGCATCAGCATATATAATGTCGAGTGACGATGGTGTGTTTTTCATCCAGAAAAAGCGATTATCTTCTTTGGGGAAAATAAACAGCATCCCCACAGTATCAGGGATGTAGTGACGGTACATCATGCCCTTTTCGCGGGAATAGGCATCGTCAGCAACTTCAATATAAAACTTTGCATAAGGAATTTTGTCCTGATCCAGAAACTGCAAAGTGCCCTCAATATTGAAATTAACTTTTGGCACAACTGCCGGTTTTTGAACAGGCGATGCAGCCTCATCACCCCACATCGACCTGTTGCTGATGATGTAAACGAAAATGAAAATCAGGATAATGAAAATGGAAAAAATCCCGATCCAGTTTGTTTTGCGGCTTTTTGTCTTCCGGACAGGCTTATGGCTTTTCCTGGCTGTCATGATTTATTTTTGAGTTGATGTTTTATACTTAACGAAGTTTTGGTAACCTTGATTATCCGGGCGATTACAAATAATATAACCAGCAGGAAAATAATGGCAGCCCCTGACGGGATATCAAAATAGTATGACACCAGCAGGCCTGCGAGGCTTCCAATCATTCCGGTGAAGATTGAGATCACAATAATTTTTTTGAAGTTGTTGGTGAAAACACCGGCAATGGTTTGTGGAATCGTTAAAAGCGAAATTACAAGTATGATGCCTGCCACCCGGATGTTTAAAACGATGGTAAGTGCAACCAGTGTGATCAGGAGGTAATTGATTGATTTTACCGGAAGTTTGATGGCCCGGGCGTATTCCTCATCGAAAGCCACAAAAAGGATGGTCTTGAAAAGTATTGAAAAAATGATGATGAGCAAAAAGGATAATCCCAGCAACATTTCAAGGTTGAGGCTTGAAACCGTGAGGATGTTGCCAAACAAAAAACTCATCAGGTTGGCCGAATATCCGGGTGTGAGAAATACAAATATTATCCCAATGGCCATGCCCAACGACCATAGGATCGCAATAACAGAATCTTCCCTGACGTCTGTTTTTTTGGATATATACTCGATGCCAAGCGCTGATAAAATGCCGAATAACATGGCCCCGAGAATCGGGCTGAACCCGAAATAGTAGCCAATCCCAATTCCGCCAAAAGATGCATGTGTGATGCCACCACTGATGAAAACAATTCGTTTGGCAACGATGTACGAGCCGATGATACCGCATGAAATGCTGGCCAAAACTGCTGCAAGAACGGCGTTCAGGAAAAATTTATAGCTGAAAAGTTCGAGGAAGGTTTCCATTTAGGTAGTGTTAATGTATTTTATGCAGAGACGCATGGTTGTGCTTTTGATCTCGTTGAGACGCACGGCCGAGC
>CAYNDN010000278.1:0-6791 GCA_964395075.1 uncultured Lentimicrobiaceae bacterium
GATAAGTAGCACCGCAACTCCCACATGAGATTGGTGCCTGATCGTTTGGCGTTGTTTATCAGTAAGGTCTTTTCGCCGGTTGATACCAAGAACATCAACCGTGAATGATGTGGTTAGTGCTGTAAGCGCACTGTCGGCACTGGAATAGGCTGCTGAGATGAGGCCAATAATAAATACGACTGCTGCAACAGGTCCAAGCTGCATCAATGCCACTTCAGGAAAAAGATTATCAGAGGTACCCGTAATTTCAATGCCCTGTTCACGCACAAAAATCATCAATGCGGCTCCCAGGCTTAAAAACAGGAAATTTACCGGAACGAGTATCCAACTGAGTGAGATGATATTCTTTTGCGCATCGCGCAGATTCTTACAGCTCAGGTTTTTTTGCATCATATCCTGGTCAAGACCAGTCATCACAATAGCGATAAATGCCCCTGATACAAACTCCTTCACAAAAAACCGTTTGTCCTGCCAGTTCATAAAAACGATCTGGGAGTACTCGCTGTCTTTGATTTGCGCCACCATCCCTCCAAAAGAAACTCCCATGGCGTCTTTCACGATCAAAAACGTTATTAAAACAGAAGCCAGCATAAATGTGGTTTGCAGAGTATCGGTCCACACAATAGTTTTGATACCACCTTTAAAAGTGTAAAGGTTAATGAGGATCATAAACAAAACCACAGTAGCCCAAAATGGAATGCCATAATTATCGAAAATAAAAATTTGCAGCACATTCACCACCAGAAACATTCTGAAGGAGGCTCCAATTATGCGGGATAGCAAAAAATAAAAGGCACCGGTTTTGTAAGAACTGCGGCCAAACCGTTCAAGCAGGTAGCGATAAATAGAGGTAAGTTCAAGTTTGTAATAGAGCGGCAGCAACACCTTTGCAATTATAAAATATCCTATCAGATAGCCAAACACCACCATCATATAAGAGAACCTGGCATCTTCAACCCATCCGGTAACCGAAATAAAAGTGACCCCCGAAAGTGAGGCACCAACCATACCGTAGGCAACCACATACCAGGGTGATTTCCGGTTGCCGAGAAAATAAGACTCATTATTGGTCTTTCGCCCGGTGATAAAGCTGATTAGGAAAAGCAGGCCTGTGTAGGCCAGAAAACTATACAAAATAATTTGAACAGACATAATGGTTAGCACTATTTCATTTAAGCATCAAATAATGAGACAAGGTCAAAAAGTGAAGGAAACTGATAATCTACCAATTTTGATCCTGGCAGGATTTCCGGGTTGACTTCACCGATAAAAACCGTTTTCATTCCCACCCGTTTCCCGAATTGCAAATCGGTTTTTGAATCGCCTGCAATCACAGACTTTTTTAAATCAATATCCGGAAAATCTTCTCTCGCCTGCAAGGCCATTCCTATCTGTGGTTTACGGCACAAAGGCCATTGTTGTTTAAGACCTGCACAATGGTATATCCTGTCGATATGTCCGCCAGCGGCTCTGATTCCTTCGAGCATCCGTTTATTTACCAGGGCCAGGTCGTTTTCATCCATCAGGCCCTTGCCAATACCTTGTTGATTGGTAACGACCAATATTCTTCCAAAAATTTTATTTAAAAAACGGATGGCTTCGGGCACCTTATTCAGAAAGTGGAAATCATCGGGTGTACGAACATAATCATCGATGAATCGGTGATTGATTACCCCGTCGCGATCAAGAAACAGTGTCCAGGATTTATCAATACCTGAAATCTTTGAAATCTTCCTGTGCTTTTGCATAATCTTCAGGGACACCAATATCGATGAAATACTGGCGACAAAGGATGCCATAAATTTTTTCTTTTTTATAAATCTGTTCTAAAAAGTCCTTCTCTAAGGAGAATTTATCCGGAAGATTTTGGCTGTCGAAAAACCGTTTGTTAATGATGTAAACACCTCCATTGATCAACCCTTTTCCGCTTTTATGGTTTTTTTCAAAAAAGCCGGTAATACGCCTGTCTTCATCCCTTTCAACGCTGCCATATCTGCTCACATCTTCCAGTTCACGCAGTACCATACTAAATTTCGACTCCTTACCACGGTGGATGTGCAGGAATTTCATGAAATCGATCTCATAAAAAGTATCTCCGTTCATGCCTATCACCAGTGGACCTTCTGCCATGGCCATAGCTTTTTTCAGACCACCTCCCGTTCCCAGGGGCTCGGTTTCAATAGCGTAGTCTATTTCAATATCCTTATATTGATTGCCGTAATGTTTCATGATTTTTTCATGAAGATACCCAATGGATAATATCACCTTCCTTACACCAAAAACATCAAGATAGTCGAGCTGATAGTCTAAAAATGGCCTACCATTTACGGGGGCCATTGATTTTGGCACGTCATTAACTACACTGCTTAGTCGTGTTCCAAACCCTCCTGCCAATATAATTGCCTCTTTTATCATCTTGGAAAGATGTTTGATTCAACGATTTCGCAAAGTATATGACCGAGCAGAATATGTGCTTCCTGAATTCTGGGCGTGTCATTACTTGGTACATTCAACAGGTATGTGCAGGAATTTTTCATTCCCCCTCCGGTTATTCCGGTAAGGCCAACTGTAATCATGCCGGCCTGGTTTGCGGTATCGACAGCCTTAACAATGTTTGCTGAGTTGCCCGAAGTTGACAGCGCAATAAGCACATCTCCCTGACGCCCTTTGGCAGTGACCAACCTCGAATAAATCTCATCATAAGCATAATCGTTAGCAACAGCCGTTAAATAGGATGTATTTACATGTAAAGCTTCGGCGAACAATGGTGGCCGGTCATAGTAAAATCTGCCTGACAATTCTGCAGCCAGGTGCTGTGCATCAGCAGCACTGCCTCCGTTACCACAAAACAGCACTTTACCGTCATTCTTATAGGTTTTGGTAAGGATGGTGCTGACCACTTCAAGTGTTTTTAGCAGGTTTTTGTTTGCTAATAGAGCCTGCTTTACTTCAATGGATTTTTGTATTACTTCTTTTATCATTTCTACGATTTAAAAATGCGGGTGCAAAAGTAACCTTTTAAAGGCACATTATTTTTCTTTCAAAAACAGAAAAACTGAAAACCGTAAGTTTAATCCATCGAAACATCCTGAAGCACTTTTCGGTAAGCTTTAAAAACATTGGCCCGCGAAACAAACCCGATGTATTTGCCATTATCCACCACCGGAAGGTTGTAGTAACCGGTACGTCTGAACTTTTCCATAACATTTTCCATCGAATCGGAAAAAGATACCTTTTCTTTCACGTCAAGGATGTATTCGGTAATTGAATTTTGGTATTTTTCTTTGTGAAACATGTCGGGTCGCACATCGTCCATGTCAACAACACCAAGGTAACCGCCCTCTTTATCCACAACAGGAAACAGGTTTCTTTTCGATTTTTCGATCAGTTTGGTCAGATCACTGAGGTTACTATCCGGCGAAATCGTTAGCAAATCAGTATCAATAACACGTTTTAGGTTGAGCAAAGTCAGCACGGTTTTGTCCTTGTCATGCGTGATAAGGTTTCCGCTTTCAGCCAGTTGACGGGTAAAAATCGAATGTGGGCTAAACGTTTTAATGGTAATAAATGATATGGCCGTGGTAAGCATAAGTGGCACGATCAGCTCATAACCGTTGGTCATTTCGGCAATGAGGAATATCGCTGTTAGGGGAGCATGCAACACACCTCCCAGCACTCCTGCCATACCCACAAGGGTAAAATTGCCTTCATGCAGGGTGTCAGTTATGCCCAACATATTAATTCCGCGTGCAATGGTAAAACCGGTGAGACCGCCCATCACTGCCGCGGGAGCAAATATTCCACCTATTCCACCCGCTTCCACAGTTAGCGTAGTGGCAATAATTTTTGTTACAATTAAAAATCCCAGAAAAAGAATAAATACCCAGGATATGTCGCGATAATCGTAAAGTGCGGTATTATTGAGCAACTGGTCCGATTCACCCAGCATGATAAGTTTAATGGCGGTGTAACCTTCACCATAGAGTGGTGGCAGAAGAAAAATCAGCACACCAAGAGCTACACCACCAATGAGTAATTTCATGAGATAATGATTGATTTTGCGGAATTGGGTTTTAATATATTCGTGCATCCAGGTGAAGTAAAGCGAAACAAAGCCACTGACTACTCCAAGTAAAATGTAAAGGTGGACATCACTTACCTCGAATGGTTGGTTTACCTGGAAGTGGATCAGGATTTCGTCAGCCAAAAGTAACTTTGTTGTGATGGCACCGGTAACGGAAGCAATAAGCAGCGGGATGATAGAAACGGTGGTAAGATCCAACATGAGGACTTCCAGGCTAAAAATAACCGCAGCAATAGGCGTTGTAAAGATAGAAGCCATCGCTCCGGCAGCTCCACAACCAATAAGTAGTGTTGTATTTTTATAGTTCAAACGCAGTGTTTGCCCCAACCCGGAACCCAGGGAGGCTCCGGCTGAAATAATCGGCGACTCAAGCCCGATGGAGCCTCCAAAGCCTGCGGTGAACGAACTGCCCAATAATGACGAAAAAAACTTGTGGCGTTTCATCTTGCCATCAAGCCGCGAAATAACAAATAATATCCTGGGAATGCCATGCGCTGAAGGGTCTTTAATCAAATAACGGATAAGTAAAACCGCAATGGCTATTCCAATGCCAGGATACAGGATATACCAGATATTTTGGCTTGAAATATCAAAAAAACCGGTAAGCTCATTTTTGATGTAAAAAACAAATGTTTTGAGCAGGTAAGATGATAACCCGGCACCAAGTCCAATTATTACACTCAGGATGATCACAAAATAATTGTCGGGCAGATTTCGTAAGCGCCAGATTAAAAATCTCCGGATAACAGCCTTGGATTTCATGCGGTGAAAATAACGAAAAAATTAAATTTTTCAGGATTTTAATCCTCAGTTAGTCAATTTTCGAAAATCCGTACACTATAATTGTATGAGGCAAACCAAAAGGTGCTTCTATAAATAGTAAATAACTGATTTTATAAATGTTGGCCAGCTATTTTAAAGGTAAATTAAAGAGCAAACAGCGAAATTTTACAGATATTTAACCCAGGATTATTAGAATTTTCTACTTTTGCCACAACACGGAGGTTAAAATGGAAGTATTTTATTAGTCAAGTTTCTGCTTATTAATATTTTCCTGACTTTTTGGTCTCAATAGTTTACTTACTTTTTTTTATTAAATCTTACTCAGTTATTATGAAAATTTTTGTTGCAAACCTGAACTTCAATCTTCAGGAAGAAACGTTAAAGGAAATTTTTGAAGCCCACGGGCAGGTTGATTCTGCAAGAATTATTACCGACCGTAACACCGGCCGCTCAAAGGGTTTTGGTTTTGTTGAAATGCCTAACGATGATGATGCCAGCAGTGCAATCGAAGCATTGAACAACACCGAGGTAGAAGGCAGAAATTTGGTTGTAAAAGAATCTGAAGAAAGGCAATCGCGCCCGAGATTCACAAACCGCAGACCATACGACGGAGACAGCAGGTATTAATTTCCTGGTAGTAAAAAAAACGGCCTTATTTTAAAAAGTAAGGCCGTTTTTTTTTATGATTTTCGGGAGCCACCAGTTTATATGGCATACAAAGGTGGGAAGATTCAGGTACCGACTGTTAATGGCGTCAAAAAAAAAATGAGCATCATAAAAAACGACAATATGTTGGGTTTTAAAGAGTTCCGGATTTGTCCATGAGACCTGCTAAAAAGGGTGAACTTTTAATCCTAATTTTGCCTGCCAAATGATCAACGTAACCTGTGCCCTAATCATTCAGGATGATAAAATCCTGGCAACCCGCCGCTCACATGGTATGCACCTGGCCGGCAAATGGGAGTTCCCCGGAGGTAAGCTTGAGGAGGGTGAAACCGCCGAAGCATGTATTGTGCGTGAAATTCAGGAAGAGCTTGGAATTGTGGTCCAACCATTAGCGAAACTGAATCCTTCGGAGCATCATTATCCTGAGAAATCCATCCGGTTGATCCCATTTAATTGTGCAATTGTGGAAGGTGAAATCAGCCTTTTAGAACATGCCGAACTCAAATGGCTTGATAAAGATGCGCTAAGGTCTCTTGATTGGGCTGCTGCCGACCGGAAACTGATTGAGGTGAATGACTTAGCCTCTAAAATTTAAGAAAATTTCGGACGGGAGGGTATCAGTAGGAAAATATTTAGCCCCGTCATTTATGATAAGTTCCTCAAAATAAGCTTTCTTTTTTAAGTGCCGGAAAATTTCTACAATTGTTTTGTGCACTGCTACCCCTGCAAATTGAGTTTTCACAAATAGCATATAAAGCAATTCCTGTTCCTGTTTATCAGCAGTATTACCGAAAAACTTTAAATGTGTGTGGCTTGACATCCGATAATTTGATAAAAAACAAATCGATACGGTTTCACAATCAGGCGGGGTGAAACTAATTCCGTAAATATTTCCATCATGTGTTTGGTTTTCTGGTTCATTTTTTGGAAACGTATCGTTAAATACTTTGTAATCCCACTTTAGCGTTTCTGCAATTTCCAATACTTCTGTGATCAAATTTGCCAAAATTGCTTTCCGATTAAACTTTCCGCGATAATGAATACTTAAACCCATTTTACATTTCTCCTATTCATTTAATGAACTTCATCTGATTGCTTAATTCGCCCTGATGGATATGATGGCCAGAGCGTGACAATAATATGCTTTTTTTTGCGATCAGACGTAAATCCATAGCATTGTAATGCTGTAACGGGGGCAAACTTTTTAGTATCTTTCAATTCATTTTCTGCCAATAAATGGCAGAAAATGAATTGAAAG
>CAYNDN010000279.1:0-6786 GCA_964395075.1 uncultured Lentimicrobiaceae bacterium
GCAAATGAACCCCCACATCTACGCAGGGCACTTCGTTGTAAATGGCGTTTAACACATCGCCAACCAGTTTGCCATCGGCAGCACCAATAATGTCAGACAGTGCAACAATTTCAACACCATGGCTGCAGAGATAACTGGCCCATTTTGCGATTAGTTCCGGGCTCCAGGGATCGTTGTACGGGTTGCCGAATGCCATCGAAATGTAAACCAGCAATTTCTTGTCTTTTTTGATGCAAATATTCTGCAGGTCATCAACCGTTTTTTTGGCTTCATCCAGCGTGGAGTTTATATTGAGCCGGAGAAAGGTTTCGGAAAAAGAAAACGGATAGCCCAGCAGTGAAACCTCATCAAAATCAGCAGCCATTTCTCCACCTTTGGTGTTGCCAACTATGGCCATCAGCCGTGAGCGTGTATCTGACAAGTCAAGTTTTTCAATCACTTCCGCAGTATCCCGCAGTTGAGGAATGGCTTTTGGCGAAACAAAGCTTCCGAAATCCACAATATCAAATCCCACCTTCAGGATTGCATTGATCAGATCGGCTTTTTTTTCCACGGGAATATATTGTTTAATTCCCTGCATCGCGTCTCGTGGTGCTTCTGTAATTTTAATCTCCACGGGCCTGGTAATATCTTTTTCCATATCAGCTATTAAACAAATTTAACCGCAGCAATCAGGCTGCGTGCAGCAATGTTTAAATAATTATTGTACTTAATAAACACTTTCATTTGGTTCAGGGTCATCCAGATATAATTTTCGGGGACTTCAACCGGGAAATCATCGCCAACCTCCACAATCATGTTTCTGTTTTGTTCCCTGAAAAAGCGTCCGCCTTCCTCGCTTTGCCACGTCGAAAACCAGATATCTTCGGGTTTTGCAGTCAAAACATCTTCCAGGAACTCCACTTCATATTCGTTATGCCCCTTACGATAATTCCCTGTTAAACACTGAATGGTGGGTGCCAGTTCAATAATATCGAAATTACCCGCTTCGAGTTTGGCCTGCACCAGGAAATGATAAATACCATTGATTTTTTTGATGATGAAGGCGATGATGCCTTCCTGGGCAGATTTGATGATAGGTTGATCCCAGGATTTCACTTCGCGGTTTCCGATCTCCACATTTACGCCGATCACCGAAAAGTACTTCCGGCGTTCATGATAAATTTCCGAATCACCTACAACCCAATGTTTTACTGATCTGAGTGGGATACGTTCAACATCAAGACCATACACCGCCTTTTTATGGGTAATCCACGAAATAATTTGATCGACATTGTGGTAATGCCTGTCGCGTTCGAGCATCGACAGCAGCAAATCTGTTTCACGCAAATTTGAATCAGGAGAAAAATTGAGCATACCATAAAAATCCAGTACATCAGCAGGATACTCACCAAAAGGAATTCCCGAAATTACCGTGCGCGTATCCATGTTCACAACATTGTTGTACTGAAGAAACGATTTGATCTGACCGAGGGTAAGCCAACAAAAATTTTCATACACATCAATGTTTTCATCCGCATTAATTTCAACAATCATATTGCGGTTACGCTTACGAAGAAAACGCGCGCCCTGCTCACTTTGGAGTTGATCGAGCAGCATGTTTACTTTTTTTTCACCATTGAAATACTCCAGATACACCGGTCTTTTGCCTTTGTGTACCTGCGAGTAGTTGCTGCGTGTGGCCTGCAGGGTAGGTGCCAGTTGAACAATATTGAGGTTGCCTGGCTCAATTTTGGCCTGCATTAAAAAGTGAAGGATGCCATTTTTCTTTTGGGCAAGTATGCCTAGGACGCCCACCTCCGGCTGGTTGATAATGGGTTGCTCCCATTCAGGTACGTTACCCCAGTTGGTTTTTATGCGGATGCCTTCGATGGAAAAAAATTTACCACTTTCATGTACCAGGTTGGTAGTATTCGGATCGAAATGCCATGATCGCAATTTGTTAAATGGAATTTCTTTAAGGTTTACCTTAACCCGATGGTTCATTGTTTTGAGCCAGTCTAAAAACTGATCCGAAGGCATCAGGGAATTTTCAGTGGTCAGTGCCGACTTCAGAAAGGTTATATTTTTTTGGATGTTATTCAATTTTTTAATTCATCAGAAAAAAACAAGCAGTCAAAGGAATTTAAAATTCATCTGGGTTAATAAAATAGTCTTCCTGAAGCTGTTGTTGGTCGTATTTTTCACAGTCGATTTCAACCTTAAGTGGTTTCGAAGGTGCCGGGAATGGATCCCTGGAAATAATTAACGAGGTATCAGCATAAACACGCTGCATATAAAGTGCCCAGATTGGCAACGCCATGTTTGCTCCCTGTCCCAGCGTGATCGTGCGGAAATGCGCACTCCTGTCCTCGCAGCCAACCCATACACCGGTTGAAAGTTGTGGTGTGATACCCATAAACCAGCCGTCGCTTTGATTTTGTGTTGTTCCGGTTTTCCCGGCAATTTCATTCCTGAATCCATATTTATATTTCAGGCGGATTCCTGTTCCTGTTTCCACAACGCCCTGCATCAGGTTTAGCATCAGGTAGGCTGTTTGCTCATCCATGGCCTCATTGGATTCCGGGGCAAAAGATTCGATAATATTCCCGAATTTATCTTCAATTTTCGTAACAAAATATGGTGTAACGTGAATTCCCCGGTTGGCAAAAGTATTGAAAGCGCCTACCATCTCGTAGAGCGAAATATCAGGTGTTCCGAGGGCGATGGCCGGCACGGCCGGAATTTCTGTTGTCACCCCCATTTTTTTTGCCATTTGAATGACCGCCATTGGCGAAAACCGTTTCATCAGGTTAGCTGATATCCAGTTCACCGAATGTGCCAGGGCCCATTTAAGTGTAACCAGTTCATTTTCTTTTTCGCTGGTCGAATTCCTTGGATTCCAGTACGACCCATCCGGAAGTTCGATACTTACCTGCACGTTTGGTATTCTGGTGCATGGAGAAAATTCTCCGGTGGCCGCTCCTTCCTGCATGGCCAGCGTGTAGAGAAATGGCTTAAAGGTAGAACCAACCTGGCGCCGACCCTGGTAAACATGATCATACTTAAAATACCGGTAGTCAATTCCGCCCACGTAGGCCCGCACCTGTCCGGTAGGTGGATCGACCGACATCACACCGGTCTGAAGAAAAAACTTAAAATAACGAATGGAATCCATTGGCGACATCACAGTATCAACGTCACCCTGCCATGAGAATACCTGCATTTCAACAGGCACTTCAAATGCTTCAGCAATTGAATCGTGATCAATACCGGCGGCCCGCATTCTTCTGTATCTGTCGCTTCGGCGCATAGCCTGGTTAAGGATTTTTTCGACCTGTTCCTTGATGGTATCAGGCTCAAAAACAAACGGTGCATATTTTCTGCCTTTCCAGTGGGCAAAAAAAGCAGGTTGTAAATCCCCGCCTATGTGCTCGGCTACAGCAGCCTCGGCATGGGCCTGCATTCTTGAGTTGATGGTGGTATAAATCCGCAGCCCGTCTCGATAAAGGTCATAGGGTGTGCCATCAGGCTTATAATGGGTTTTACACCATTCGTGCATTTGCCCCCGCAAAAACTCCTTAAAATATGTTGCCGTCCCGATGTTGTGGTCAACCCGCTGGTATTTTAACCCCAGGGGTTTCAGCTTTAAAGTATCGGCCTGTTCCTGCGATAGGTAGCCGTATTTTACCATCTGCGACAGCACTACATTTCTGCGATCAAGTGTTAATTCAGGTCTTCTGAGCGGATTGTACAGCGAAGGATTTTGAACCATCCCAACCAGCATTGCCGATTGTAAAATATCCAGTTCCGCAGGCGTGGTGCTATAATAAACCCTTGATGCGGATTTTATGCCAACGGCGAGGTTCAGGAAATCAATTTTATCCAGATACATGGTGATAATTTCCTCTTTGCTGTATCGCTTTTCGAGCTTAACGGCAATAACCCATTCCTTGAATTTTCTGAAAGCAAGTTCCAAAGTGCTCTGATTGTATTCACGTGGAAACAAATTTTTGGCAAGCTGCTGTGTTATTGTACTGCCTCCACCTTTATCCTGCCCCGAGAGGGCACCATACATTACCCTGATAAGTGCCCTGGCATCTATCCCTGAATGTTCATTATATCGCACATCTTCGGTAGATATCAAGGCATTAATCATTACCGGGGATATTTCGGAATAGTGGCTTTTACTTCTGTTTTCAACATAATATGTCCCCAGCAATTGATCATCGTTTGAAATGATTTCGGAGGCCAGGAAAGTTTGCGGGTTTTCAAGTTCTTCAAAGGTTGGCATAAAGCCAAACCATCCCATAGAAATCCCTGTAAATAAAAGTATTACAGAGAGTATTCCGGCCACTACAATGCTCCAAAAAATCAGGATATACTTTTTTTGCTTACGCCGCTTAAGGGTGTTTTCTTCGATGATGTCAAGTGCTGACCTGAGATCATCTTCGTCGGAAATATCCTCGCCGGAAATCCCCGTACTACCCTCAGCATTTATCTCATCAGGATTGTGGTTTTCATTTTCCGAACCGGAATCGGGAGCAGCTCCATATCCGGACTCTTCGAAATGACTCTTTTTGCCCGAATTCTTATTTTTACCGTTGCCGGCAGCTTTTTGATTTTTGCTCATTGATTTTTTAGCTATTACCTGCTTGTGATTGAGACAAAACAAACGACAATTCAATCATTTTGATATTGCAAATCTAATAAATTGCTGCTGTTAACCATTATTCAAATAACACGACCAGGTGTTTGTTTAATCAGTATATTCTATCCTGACCCCAATATCTGAAATCCCTTGTAAGGTCTCCTGTCTCATGGCTTGCTCAATGCGGAAATGGTATGGTCCGCTAAGCGGGAATAAAAGGTTTTTTCTGATTTGAACCTGATTGTCTTTAACAGAACCAAAACCCTTACCTAACCATTTTCCTTCCTTATCGGCAAGGATCAGTTCCAGGGTATCCCTGGTAACATTATCGTTAGGCAACCGTGTAGAAAGGAAAAGATAAAAGTTGCGGTATGGATATTTATCTGTGTTACGAATTGTGATGTAAAAATTATATAGGCGGCTTGTATCCTCCACATTCACGGTAAATGCTGCTATCGAGTCTTTGTGCCATCCCGAAGCAGGCAACTCCAGCGATTGATCATAAAACCGGTTAGCATCGCATGAACATAAAAACATTACAAACGAAGCAATGCCCAAAATACCGGTGGTTTTTATGTATTTGTGAAGATTCTTTCTCATTGCTGCAAAAATATATTTAAAACAGTTTACAACTTAAAAAATGGTTGACAATTCAAACATTTGATCATCACTCTTACAAAACCAAACCTCCCCTCTCAGGAAGAGATTAACTTTTTAACCCGCTTAATGATTTTATATCTTTGCCCGGATTTCAAAAGATTAAATTACTGATTTTTAACCCATAAAATGATAAATTGTATGAAAGAAAAGATCACTTCTCAGATGGCCATCGAATTGGAAGATAAATATGGTGCCCATAACTACCATCCATTACCTGTAGTTTTATCACGTGGCGAAGGTCCTTTTGTTTGGGACGTAGAAGGAAAAAAATTTTTCGACTTTCTTTCTGCCTATTCAGCAGTAAACCAGGGGCACTGCCATCCCCGTATCATCAATGCACTCAGCGAACAGGCCCGCACTCTCACCCTTACCTCAAGGGCATTTTTTAATGATGCACTTGGGCCTTACGAGAAATATATCACCGAATATTTTGGTTTTGATAAGGTGCTGCCCATGAACACAGGTGCTGAAGCTGATGAAACAGCTATTAAGCTTTGTCGCAAGTGGGCTTACGAGAAAAAAGGCATTGAGAAGGACATGGCAAAAATCGTTGTTTGTGAAGGCAACTTTCACGGACGCACAACCACCATCATCTCCATGTCAACCGATCCGGATGCAAAAGGTGGTTTCGGCCCCTACACTCCGGGATTTGAAATTGTTCCATACAATGACATTCCGGCACTGGAAAAAGCATTGGAAGATCCCAATGTTGCGGGCTTTCTTGTTGAGCCTATCCAGGGTGAAGCCGGAGTGTATGTGCCAGAAGACGGATACCTGAAAAAAGCTTATGACCTTTGTAAATCCAAGAATGTGCTCTTTATTGCTGATGAGGTTCAAACGGGTATTGCACGTACCGGTAAGTTGCTGGCCTGCGACCACGAAGGTGTTCGCCCTGACATCCTGATCTTGGGGAAAGCCCTTTCAGGTGGGGTATTCCCTGTTTCAGCAGTGCTTGCCGACGACGATATTATGCTTGTGATTAAGCCAGGACAACACGGATCAACCTTCGGAGGAAACCCGATTGCTGCCAAAGTAGCTGTTGAGGCACTCGAAGTGGTGAAAGATGAAAAACTGGCCGAACGCGCCGAAGTGCTCGGAAAAATTTTCCGTGAAGAGATGGAAGGTGTTGATTCAGAAATGATAGAACTGGTTCGTGGAAAAGGCCTGCTCAACGCTATCGTTATCAAACCAAAGAATGGAAAAGAAGCCTGGGATGTTTGTGTAAAAATGGCTGAAAACGGATTGCTGGCCAAACCAACTCACCAACACATCATCAGGTTTGCTCCACCACTGGTTATCACCGAAGAGCAATTACGTGAAGCACTCGAAATTATTAAGAAATCTATTCTTAGTTTCGAAAACGCATAAGATCAAGAATTAAATTACCACCTCGGTCAACTTTAAAATTTTGTTAAATCAGATTTTGTAAGACCAATAAAAATCGGTAAGCGCCAACAAATATTACTTTTGGCTGAAAATTTAGAATTTAAAACTAA